>JAGQXC010000246.1 GCA_020436785.1 Saprospiraceae bacterium
ATCGCCACACCAATTTAAAGTTGTTGCGGAAAATCGGGCAGTTATCACAACCTGCCGAAAGCATCAGGCATTTTAGTCACCTGATTAATAGCCAGGAAAAATGGCTGGCCCGGATACTTCAGGATCCACGGGCTCCTGACCTGAGTTGGTGGGAACCTGTCTATCCTTACCAGGAATTGGCTAACCGGTGGGTTCAAAGTTTGGATAAATGGCAAAAGTACCTTGATCGTCTAACCGATGAAGCATTATTGTCCGAAGTGACCTTCGTAGGGTTCGACGGGGGACATTGGGCGGCCACGCCTCTGGATATTGCCCTGCAATTGAATTATCATTCCATTCACCACCGTGCACAGATCCAAATGTTGATCCGTCAACAAGGACTGGAACCAGATTTTGTCGATTACATCGGCACTCGTTACCGTAAAGTATCCGACTAATGCAAATTGCCAGGTGGCCATTGCACGGGTAAGCGCAAAATTTTTCCGGAGCTGTAACTTTCCAAGGCCTAATTCCGTAATTAGGGTGTATGAATGCCAATGAATACAATCAATGCGTAGAAAACTACAGCGATGCGCTGTACCGGTATGTTCACCGGGGGTTCAGGCATATTGATGATGCCCAGGATATCGTACAGCATTGTTTTGAAAAATTGTGGGTCAAAAGAGACCAGATTGGCATGCCGGAGGCAAAAGCATTTCTATTTGTCAGTGCCCGGAATGCTTCGATTGATGACTGGCGGAAAAACCACCGCATTGTCGCCTTCGATACCAACGGCCCCCGTGAATCCGGTTACGAACCGGACCAGGAATTTGAAACCCTGGATTTTGCCCGGGAATGCCTGCAACACTTGTCCGAGGTCCAAAGGAGCATCTTTTTGTTGCGGGAATATGAAGGACATGCTTACGAAGAAATTGCGGAACAAATGGAACTCACCTTAAGTCAGGTTAAAGTCAATTTGTTTCGTGCGCGGAAAAGAATCCATGAATTAATGCAAGCGAAAAAGAACGTATTATGACCATTAATCGCCTGAATTACGAAAAATTTGCCATCGATTACATCGACGGTACCCTGTCACCGGACCTGCGCGATGAAATGGCTGCATTTCTGAATGCCCACCCTGATATCAAGGAAGAAGTGGAATGGCAACAGGACTTTACCCCTCCCCAATTGCCGGAACTTCTTTATCCCGGCAAAGAGAAACTGATCCGCCCGGTTGCCGTGGTACACCGGTTGAGGACTGGTCACTGGCTGGCTATTGCCGCTTCATTCCTCCTGTTGTTGGCCTTTGCGCTGGGTTATTGGCAACATCAGGACAAAGTGCAAATGGCTCAGGAAGAAACACCTATCAAGCAACCCGGGCAGCCTCTCGCGGAGAATACAACACCACCTGCTGAAACATCGGGTGCTGATGATCCAGTCTCCACTCAGCAAGCGGCCACTCCGCCTCCAGGGTTCGGGAAAGAGGCTGAATCTCCCACTGAAAAATCCATTCTTCAATTACCACCTCCCGCGGCAACGCAGGTCGTTCATCAGGTGAAGTCAGTGGCACCAGCCGAAGTGGATGAACTTCAACATCCTGAAGAGACTCCATGGGTTGAACCGGAGCCATCCGTGGCCCAGAATATTCCCGTACCGGTGGAGGCCAACCCTGAAACAACTCCCAAAGAGGTCACCCGTGAGTTGGCATTTGCCACCCTCCCGGTACCCCTTAGCGATAAAATAACCGTTATCGATACCCTGGCGGTGACCGAACCGGCTGTGGCATTGCGTGCACCAGTGAAACAGCCCGAAAGTCGCAATCGCCTGGGGATCTTCAAACGCATCTTGCGCCCGGAAGCCTTTTCGGATGAGGAATCATTCTCCATCAAAGAGTCGGTTATTCCGGAAGCATATGCGGCAATATTTTCAAAAGATTAAAAAAACCTGAACATGAAATTATTAGCGCGAATCATCCCAACTGCCCTCCTTGTGGCTGCATGGTGCACCTGGTCGTTTGCTCAGCAAGACTCAATGAGCCATGCTCCCCGTTACCGCACCGATCATTATGAACAGGATACGGTGTACAGCCGGTCAAATACCACCTATTACACCCGTACTCATAAATACCACAGCAATACCATCAAGACCCGATGGTTCCTTTTGGACCTGGGCGTGGGATCCTATGTGGAAGACGAACCGTATTACCTGTCCAGCGGAATCAATGCGTTTGATCAGGACCTGGCACGCAGTACCAATCTGCAAGTGCACCTTTATCAGCAACGGATAAATATTGCCGGCGGGGTGTTGAATCTGTTGCATGGGCTTGAATTCAATTTCCAGAATTATGCATTTGCCAATCCGGTCACGTTGGTTCCCAATCAGGCTTCGCTGACCATCAATGAGGAGGACGGCGTTTCTTTCCGCAAAAACCGGCTGAGTACGACCTATCTGACCATTCCATTGATGCTGAACATTGAAACCAGTCCACGGCATCATCATCGTTCCTTCCGCATCAGTGCCGGGGTATACGGTGGCTTAAGGCTGGGTTCCAATCTTAAACAGAAAAGCCAAGCTTTTGGCAAGGATAAAGTCCGCGATGACTTTAACCTGAATAAGTACCAGTATGGATTCCGTGGCCAGATCGGGTTTGGCCCAATTAATTTGTACAGCACATTGAATCTATCACCGCTATTCGACGAAAATCAGGATGCAGGAGCTAAGCTTTATCCTTTTGCCATAGGTATCCAGTTGGTACCTTTCTAGCAGCGGGGAAATGGAAGGGATCCGGTGATACGGATCAAAGGAAAGGGATAAGGAAAGGCGTTGATGATGCCAGGTCCTTATCCCTTTGTTTTTGTCAACTTCCTGTTATGAAAATGCATTCAGCCCGGTTACATCGTAACCGGTAATCAGCAGGTGAATGTCGTGAGTGCCTTCGTAGGTGAGTACCGTTTCCAGGTTCATCATGTGCCGCATGACCGGATATTCGTTGGTAATGCCCATGCCCCCATGGATCTGACGAGCTTCTCGCGCAATGGTCAGTGCGGTGAAAACGTTGTTGCGTTTGGCCATGGAAATTTGCGAAGGAGTCGCTTTACCCTGGTTGGCAAGGGTGCCCAGTCTCCAGGTGAGCATCTGGGCCTTGGTGATCTCGGTGATCATTTCCGCCAATTTTTTCTGGGTCAGTTGAAACTGGCCAATCGGCCGGTCAAACTGGATGCGTTCCTGGCTGTACCGCAAGGCGGAGTCGTAACAATCGAGGGCCGCACCGATAGCCCCCCAGGCGATCCCATACCGCGCCTTGGATAAGCAAGACAAAGGCCCTTTCATGCCCCTGATTTCCGGGAATACCTGCGATTTTGGTACCCGGACGTCTTCGAATATCAATTCGCCGGTGATTGATGCACGCAATGACCATTTACCGTGAATCTCCGGTGCGGAAAAACCAGGTGTGCCGGCTTCAACGATCATACCCCGGACAACCCCTTCCTCGTCTTTTGCCCAGACCACCGCCAGGTCGGCCACCGGTGAATTGGTGATCCACATCTTGGCCCCGTTGAGGATGTAGGCGTCACCATCATCCTTGATGTTGGTGATCATTCCTGCCGGGTTTGAACCAAAATCAGGTTCGGTGAGGCCAAAGCAACCGATCATTTCCCCGGAGCCCAGTTTTGGCAGGTATTTACGGCGGTGTTCTTCGCTGCCGAACCGAAAGATCGGATACATCACCAGGGAACCCTGGACCGAAGCCATGGACCGGATGCCGGAATCACCGCGTTCAAGTTCCTGCATGATCACTCCGTAAGCCATTTCATCCATGCCTCCACCTCCATACTCGACGGGCAGGCTGGGACCGTAGGCACCGATTTCCGCCAGACCTTTGAACAAGTGCCGCGGGCATTCCGCACGATCCGCGTAATCCTCAATGATGGGGGTGACTTCTGCCTTAACCCATGACCGTACGGCATCGCGGGCGAGCAAATGTTCTTCATCCAGTAATTCATCCATTAGATAGTAATCGTGATGCTGGTATTTATCGATTCGGTTAGCGCTTTTCATGATCTGCCACTTTTGCCGGCAAAGGTAGGGTAAGCGGTTGAAATGTTTAATGTTGAAGGTTGAATGTTGAATTATTTGTGTGCGGAATCATCCATGCCTCCTCTCCTTTATCCAAAATCCAAAATCCTTATAGCTTTGTACTTCAACAAGCGATTGAATACCATGGGAACGATTGCAATCGAAGGCATGCAGTTTTATGCCTATCACGGTTATTACAAGGAAGAAAGGAAGAAAGGCAATTATTTCATGGTTGATGTGTACCTGGATCTGGATTTTGCCAAAGCGGGACAGGACGACGCGATCCAGCATACGGTCAATTACGAAAAAGTCTACGCAGTCTGTGTGCGCCGTATGCAGAAGACCCACAAACTATTGGAAACCGTATGTGTACAGATTGCAGAACAACTGCACCGTAAATACCCTGAAGTTAAAAAAACCCGGGTTCGAATTTCCAAGCTCCATCCTCCGCTGTCCGGACCTTCCCAGCGCTTCTATGTAGAGCACAGCATCAAACGAAAAATGTCCAAGCACAAAGATTTAAGTTTTTGATAACAAGCTTTTCCGCCGGAAAAGCGTCTTAATAGCAAACATTACAATACCACACCTATGCAGAAAAGATTCTTACTATTGACATTGTCGGTATTCAGCCTGTTATCCTGTTCCACCCTTAACAGCGTACTCAGTCAGGCTGGTACCAATCCGTTAACCTCTGACGAAGTGGGTAAAGGACTCAAAGAAGCCCTGACTATTGGCATCAGTAAAGGAGCCGAAGCGCTGGCCAAAGTAGACGGTTATTATAAAAGCCCCTACAAAATTTTGATTCCGGCGGAAGCCCAAACCATCGCCAATAAGCTCAGGGTAATCCCCGGTTTTGCCGATTTTGAAGAGCAACTGACTGAAAAACTAAACCGTGCCGCCGAAGATGCTGCGCAGAAAGCCAAGCCCATCTTCGTGGATGCCATCACATCCATGACCATTGGCGATGCCTGGAACATCCTGAAAGGTCCGGAAGATGCGGCAACCTCCTATCTAAAACAGGAGACCTATCAACAATTGTATGATGCCTTCAAACCCGTCATCGTCAACTCACTTGAAAAAGTGAATGCATTGACCTATTGGGAATCGGCCGTGACGGCCTATAATAAAATCCCATTGGTTAAGAAGATGAATCCCAAACTGGATGATTATGTAGATACCCAGGCGCTTAACGGGCTATTCAGCATGGTCCAGAAGGAAGAAAAAGAAATCCGCACCAATGTGGGTGCGCGTACGACGGATTTGCTGCGCCGGGTATTCAGCCAGCAGGGACGCGGATAAAAAGTAAGTAGAACACGACTATGAGCAGCCGGTCGGGCTTCGGCAGGGCCGGCTGTTATTTTGGACAATCATGATGACCAGGAGCTTGGTGTCGTGGTGCCCGCTTGCGGTTTACTCTCCGTTCGCGGATTTACGCGGTGTTACCGCTGTCTCAGGCAGGGGACGTTTATTTCTGAGCGGTGGGACTTGAGATCAAAATCGAATGCCGGGTCAAATCCCTTGTCCGTTTCGTTAAATTGGTCTTAAATTGTAGCCCAATAAAACTATTTGCCGGATCTTAAGCCTTTCCATAAAGGAAAAAGACCGGATCGATCAGACCAATGCGGAACCATACAGTAACTCTTCTTCTGATATTTTGCTCGTTCAGCGCCTGGGGCCAGCATACTCCCGGTGCGATCGAATTGTTCAATTCATCCTTTGAAGGTATTCCTGCCTGCTGTCAGGCTCCTCTGGGTTGGCGCGACTGTGGCTTTCCGGCGGAAACGCCTCCTGACATTCAACCCTCCGGACAGTTTCAGGTTACCCGTCCACCCCAGCAAGGCAAGACCTACCTGGGTATGGTCGTTCGTGAAAATGAAACCTGGGAACGGGTGGCCCAACAACTTCCTGCAGCCATGCATGCCGGCACCTGCTATTCCTTTTCACTTTATCTCTGTAAATCCGAAGTATACCTGAGTCAGCTGCGCACCGATGAAGGAGCTACATCTGCACTCAAATCTTTTACCAAACCCATTGTACTGCGGGTTTGGGGAGGCAATGATTATTGTGATCGTGCCGAAATGCTGGCGGAAACACCGCCGATTGAAAATGCGGATTGGAGGAAGTATAACTTTAAGTTGGAGCCCAAGCAACATTATAAATTCATTATCCTTGAAGCGTATTATAAGACTCCGGTCCTGTTTGCCTACAATGGCAACGTACTTATCGATCACGCCAGCGCCCTGGAGCCTATCCCCTGCGAGGAAGATCTGCCACCCATCGACCCGGAAATAACTCCTCCTGTTGCCGAAGAAGAACCCGTCGTCAACCAGGCTCCACCTCAGCGTCCTCCGGTGCAGACACCTCCCCGCCAGGCCGAAACGTCGGTTACCCAACAGCCCGAGCCGGAAGAAGAAAAGCCCACCCAGCCTAAAATCAGGGTTTTAACCGAATTATATGGTGATCTGAAAGTGGGGCAGAAAGTAACCATTCGCAATCTTTATTTTAAGGAGAACTCCTTTGACATCGAGTCCAAGTATTTCCCGGTATTGGATGAACTTTATGTGTTCCTCAAACAAAATAAAAATGTCCGTATTGAGATTGGCGGGCATACCAATGGCCTTTGCGAAGATATATTCTGCCAGCAATTGTCGCTTAACCGGGCACAATCCGTGACGAAATATTTAGTGGACAAGGGCATTGATCCCCGCAGGATTGTCGCAAAGGGATATGGGAAATCCCACCTGATCGCCTCCGACAATACCGCCTACGGCCGACAGAAGAATCAACGGGTCGAATTAAAAATACTTAGTCTGCAAAGCTAATCTTCCCGGCGGATAACGTGGAAATCCAACTGTTCGAGATCCTTCCAGAAATCCGGATACGACTTAACCACCACCCCAGGATCTTCAATTTCGATGGGATGAATCATCGCCAGTGGCGCCAAAGCCATTGCCATGCGGTGGTCTTCATACGTTGCGAATGAGGGAATGCCATTAAATTGGGCTTTTCCGGTTACGACAAACTGTTGAAAATCATTTTCAATCCCGGGGGAGGCCGGCATTCCGGCAAAATCGACACCCACCTTTTTCAGCTCAGCGCTCATCGCTCGGATCCGGTCAGTCTCTTTGATAAACAGGGTCTGCAATCCCTGGAAAACTCCTTTTTTCCCCAGTCCTGCGCAACAGGCAATCACGGTTTGAGCCAGGTCAGGACAAGCGATGAAGTTGTAGGTAAATGCGGATGGTAGCGGATTCCTGGACTTTACCAGCAAGAGGTGATCATCCAAAAAGGTCGTTATTACCCCTAGCTTTGTCATAAAACCGGCCAAGGCGGAGTCCCCTTGCAGGCTGTTTTCATGCAATCCGTACAAACGCAATTGACAATCATTGCTCAAAGCAGCGATGCTGTAATAATAGGAAGCGGCACTCCAGTCGGCTTCAACCTGAAATGGTTTCGGTTGATAGGTTTGCGGATCAACCGATATGGTCTGACCCGACCATTGATGTTGCACGCCGAAATAGGCCATCATCCGCAACGTCATCTCTAGATAGGGGCGCGATACGAGATCCCCTTCAAGATGCAGTTCCAGACCCTGCGGCAGACACGGGGCGATCATCAACAAAGCCGACAAATATTGGGAGGAGATGTTGGCCGGCAGGGACAATTGGCGCGTGGTCTGCTGCCACCTATCTCCATGGAATCGCAAAGGGGGATATCCCTCCTGTTCCAGGTAATCGATGTGGGCGCCCAAAGCGCGCAATGCTGAGACCAGTGCACCGATTGGTCGTTGTTTCATCCGGTCACTGCCTGTCAGGATGCAACGCTTCCCGGACCAGGCCAGATATGCCGTCAGAAAGCGAAATGTCGTACCGGCTGCCCCGGCATCCAAAACGTCCTCCCCGGAGGAGAGTAATGCTTGCATGGTGGTGACATCCCTGGCTGTTCCCAAACCACTGATCGTAAATTCTTTGCCCGAAAGGGCCCGGATGATCAGGGCACGATTGCTGATGCTTTTAGAACCATCCAGATGGATGTCACCGGTGACGTTCCGGTGTGTACGTTCCAGGAGCAATTTGGAAGGAAAGGTATGGTTGGCAGGCTTATTCATGCCGGATGCGTCGTTAAGAATTCAAGGTGTGGGCACAAAAGTAGAATTTTGGATCAAGAAATACAGACGTCCATATCAGAATCCACCACCTACGCACGTGGGCTATTCTTCCTCATTGCCCTGCTCGGCTGCTTCTTTGGCTTCTCTTTTCTTACGATGGAAGGCCTCATGTTTGTCGTAGGCATAAATAATTTCCTTGACCAG
>JAGQXC010000017.1 GCA_020436785.1 Saprospiraceae bacterium
CAGAAATTCCGGTTGCAGACATTAAAGCAGCCTATAGCACGTTTGCTTTGGATGATATTCCATTTTATTATTTTGACTGGGACATCACGGGTCAATACGATCGCTACCCGGACGGAACTTATCTGGTTAGAGCGGTATCAAATTGCGGAGCAACGGGTGGCCAGATATTCTCTGAAGAAATAACCGGCACCATCCGACGTAGCGCATTGATTCTGAAAGGTATTCCCGAACCGGCTGATCAGGTATGGGTCAATGGTGATGAAATATCTGCTAGCTACAGTCGCGATTTAAGCTGTGGACTTATCAGCACCCCGAGCTCTATAGTTAACAATTTTCAGTTGTTGGATCGCACAGCGGGTGATGTGCCGGTTGCCTTTGACTTGATCTGTAACAACGGTAAACTGATTATGCAACCAAAAGAAGACCTCAGGGTATATGATGGGCATACGCTGGTTGCCATTTATCAGAATGTCCCGGATGTTTCCGGAAATGTAGCAGAAGATATTGAATGGCCTTTTAAAGTCATCGCGCAACAAGCGGACTGGCAGGAACAGGAAATCGTGGTACGCATGTACCAGGGTGATCAGATAACCAAGAAATCACTCATTTTCAATACGACCGGAAACCAGGTTACCGGTTTAAATCTGACACGGGCGGATGCCAGTTCCAGTGCCTGGTTAACAATGGACCCAATGAATAATTTGGTGATTCCGGCTGCAGGTCAAACAATCACATTCTCCATCGATGGTAACCGGGCTCCCGGAGATTATACCGACGACATCGCCATCACAGGTATGGCAGGCAGAATTCCGGTGATCAAGGTTAAAGCAACTATTTTACCTCCGCCGCCTGCCACCGAGAACATTGTAAAGAGAGAAAATGAGATGGAGTTGGTTGCCAACTGGCGTTTTGAAGACTTTAACCTGACCAGTGTGGATTCATTGGATCAAATTCAGGTACTAATTGATGGTCAGGTTCGAGGCTTGGCGAATATTAAAGCAGTGGGGCCGTTCTATGCGGCAATCATCAAAATTCAGGGTAATGCCAGCGATGCAGGTAAGATGTTACAATTCAGGGTATGGCATGGCAACGCCTTGACCCTCTATGAAGGAGTTGCTTTATCCGGTATAATCCAATTCGGCAATGGTACCAAAGTCGGTTCCCTGGATGCCCCGGAGCTGATCATTGTAAAGGATGCAATTGTGGTTAGTATTAATGAAGTTAGACCGGATAATGTATTTAAACTTTCCAGCTATCCGAATCCTTTTGCCGAAGTCACGAACATCCGGTTTGAGCTCGATCAACCAAAGGATGCTCTAATACAGATTTTTAATGTTATGGGTCAGATGGTTTATGAGGAAAAAGGATATTATGCCAGTGGGGAACATCAGATACGATTTAATTCAACGGCTGGTATGGCCGGAGGCATGTATTATGTTCTGATGCAGTCAGACGGACAAATTGCGACGCATCGTATGATTCTGATCCGATAACCGGATAAATACATTTAAAAGAACAGAATGATGAACAAGTGAAATAGCTTGTTCATCATTTTTGTTTAAAGTCCTAAACTATTTAATTCGTAAGATTAATATCCGGGAATCATCCGGTTTATAAACTTAAAAAAAGGATAGATGCTTCCATTTCCATCAATTAAACGGATCTAAAAATTTGTATTTTGATGATGACCAAATTAACCGGTTACTTCAGATGACTTTTCATTAGATCAATCTTTTAACGCAATTCTGTGCATTTGAAATACCTCCACCTGTTTATCCTTATTGCTTTCATTTCATCCTGTGCTTCTTCAGATGATGAAAAGCCTCAGACTGCATTGCAGGATGCAAATGCAGGAATATTTTCACAAATCCAGATTCAGAACGGTCAGCAGTTATTTAACCTGCATTGTGTTACCTGCCATGGCAATGACCTGAGAGGGACAGAAGGTGGTGCTGCATTGATGGGCGACCACTTCCTCGAGAAATGGAAGGACAGTACAGTTGCCCAATTGTATACGCTGACCCAAACAACCATGCCCAAGGCTAATCCGGGCTTCCTGGATGATCCATCCTATTCCTCACTGATTGCCTATATCCTGAGTGTCAATAACTTTCCTCCCGGCGAGGTACAGCTGCCTGATGATCCACAAGAGTTGGCCAAATTCAGAATTGGATCTCCTCCTGCAAGTACCCGCATGAGCATCCAATTCATTCCAAAAGTGGAGAACAAAGGAGAACGTTCCGTGGAAGCCGAATGGATCCAGCACCGGGGAGATTACGCCAGTACCAATTATTCTCCACTCGCTCAGATAAACCGGGAAAACGTGAAAAATCTAAAAATCCTCTGGCGCTGGAAGTCGGATAATTTTGGCCCGGGTCCGGAGTATTACTTTAAAGTCACCCCACTGATGGTCAACGGTATTTTGTTTACCACTGCCGGCACCAGCCGTAGCGTGGTAGCCATTGATGCTGAAACCGGCGAGACCTTATGGGTTTTTCATTACGATGAAAGGGAACGGCAACCTTACGTACCCCGGCAGAATTCCGGCCGCGGCGTCGCTTACTGGAAGGCGCCGGATGGCCACGACCGCATCCTGTACATCACCCCCGGTTACCAGCTCATCGCTCTATCCGCGAAAACCGGTCAGAAAATCACTGAATTTGGCCGTCAAGGCGTGGTGGATTTGAAAAAAGGACTTGGTCCAGAGATAGACCCCATTACATCCACCATCGGTTCCACTTCTCCACCCATCATCGTCAACGATGTGGTGATTATGGGGGCCACCTTTCCGGTCGGCCTGGCTCCTGCTTCAAAAAAACAAGTTCGCGGCGACATCATGGGTTACGATGTCCGCACCGGCAAACAATTGTGGACCTTTCACACCATCCCGCAACCTGGCGAAGCTGGCAACGAAACCTGGCAGGACAGCAGCTGGGCATACACCGGAAATGCCGGGGCCTGGGCGCCCCTTTCGGCCGATCCGGAGCTGGGCTATGTGTATTTGCCCCTGGAGGCTGCCACCGGTGATTTTTATGGTGGACACCGCACCGGTGATAACTTGTATTCGGGAAGTTTGGTTTGCCTGGATGCCAAAACCGGTAAAAAGGTCTGGCATTATCAGATTGTCCATCACGACATCTGGGATTTTGACCTTCCGGCCCCGCCGGTACTCGCCGATCTGACCGTCGAAGGTCATCCAGTCAAGGCCGTCGTTCAGGTGACCAAGCAAGCCTTTGCCTTTGTTTTCGACCGGGTGACCGGAGTGCCGGTCTGGCCCATCGAGGAACGCCCGGTTAATCAGCAGGCCGTTCCCGGGGAACACCCCTCTCCTACCCAACCTTTTCCGACCAGGCCGGCCCCCTTTGACCGGCAGGGGTATTCGGAAGAATTCCTGGTAGACTTCACGCCCGAAATCAAAAGCAAGGCACTGGAGATCGTCAGGAAGTACCACACCGGACCTCTTTACAGCCCGGTTGCCCTTTATGCTCCCCCGGACCACCTGGGTTCTCTGGCCCTGCCTGATGCGGTAGGCGGAGCCAATTGGCAGGGGGCGGTGCTTGATCCTGAAACCGGAATGTTATACGTTTCGTCCAGCTCGGTGTTGCGGCCAATGAGCTTGGAGCGAGGCAATCCGGAGCTAACCGACATGGATTATGTCGCGTATTTGGGCAGTTCCCGCATTGGTCCATTTGGCCTGCCACTGGTTAAACCTCCTTACGGACGCATCACGGCGATTGACCTCAATACCGGTGAACACCGCTGGATGATGGCCAATTCGGATTCACCGGACTGGATTACCAATAACCCGGCCCTGAAGGGCCTGGATATCCCCAGAACCGGCACCCCCGACCGGGTTGGATTGCTGGTGACCAAAACCTTGCTTTTTGCCGGCGAAGGTTCCGGCCTGTACATTTCTGATGGCGGCGGAGGCAACAAATTCCGGGCTATGGATAAAGCGACCGGCGGGATCCTTTTTGAATTTGAATTGCCAGCCAATCAGTGCGGTATACCCATGACCTACTCCGTCAATGGCAAACAATACATTGTCGTAGCCGTCGGCGCGGCAGGTCATCCGGGTGAATTAATTGCACTGGGGTTGTGATATGTTATGCTACCTGATTTAAAATCGTTGCGACACGAATGAAAACCGATCCGTACGAAATACACCATTTTTATCCTGAAAATAAAAATGCTGAAGAAGTGGGCGGATTAATAAAACGTTGGTCTACCATTAGGTTACCGATAACGGATGAGAAGAGCGAATATCATCGAAGTCAACCTGCAATGGCGAATTCTCAAAGGCAGTTGAATACATTCAATATCGGCAGGCCCGATTTCCATTTGAAAATCCTTGATATCTTTAGACAAAGACCTAAATCATCGCATTTGTACCGAATGTTGATTCTGTTGTGTTTAATGAGCGCCTTGTCCTCTCCCGGGACAGCCACCCAACCGGTATTGATCAACGATGAACTTCGGGTATACCCGCTTGATTCCACTACCGAATGGTTGATAGACTCCAGTGCAGACTGGCAGTTGGCCGATGTGCGGAACCGGGCCTTTCACGTGTCCATGGACCGCATGGAGACGGTCGCCCCTTTTGAAGCCATCTGGTTAAAAACGCAACTGATCATCCAGGATCCGGGATCAGAGTGGCTCCTGCTCTTAAAAAATCCTTCGCTGGAGAGGTCTTCCAATCGGTCCGTATATGCCGCGGAGTTTTTTTACATGGATGCATATTTTGTACGGAAGGATGATTCGACAGATCACAAACGCGATGGGTATTATGTCCCCCGGGGTGAACGGGCCTATTACGAGCAACCACTGGTGAATGCCATACCTTTTTCCGTAAACAAGCCGGATACGCTCATGGTATTTGTGCGTGTTTCTTCCCTACATCGAGAAATAAATAGCATTTCCTGGGAAATACGTCCTCGCTCCTTCGGTATACCCAAGGAAAAAACCGGATTAGCCGGACTGATGATGTTTTGTATGGGAGTAACCGGCATATTGGGATTATTATCATTCTTCTTCTTCATCGCTGACAAGGACATTGCAAACCTTTATTTCAGCATTTTTTGCTATTTACTCATGTTTCATTACAGCATGATTCATACGGAGCTGCTATTTGTAAAATGGTTCGTTCCGGAGCGACCCTGGCTGGCAGAATATGGCTGGATCATTATGACCAATCTGCTTTCCGTATTTTTTGTATTGTTTGCGCGATCTTTTGTCAATCTTCGGGAACGCTCCAGGCGGTGGGATCGAGTTGCCATCATCGTGATTGCCAGCAGCCTCTTTTGCCTCTTGCTGTCATTGCTTAACCATGCTTTTTCCTGGCTGCTCAATTTAGACTGGCTGTATGGACTGGTTTTCGTAGGTACCTTAATCCTGGTGGTTCGTATTGCATTTTTACCTGGATACCTGGCCAAAATAATTGCCTTCGGCTCCATCTGGTTGACGGCATTCGGTCTGTTGGGCATCCTGACCAATATGGGCTATTTCGGAGATTTTTTACCCTGGCCCATCGGTCAGCTGGGACTCATGGTTATTTATACATCCGGGCTTGCCTATAAATTGCAGTTAAACGAACGTGCAAAAGCGGAAGCCCGGAAAGTGCTGGAACTTGATGCCATCAAAAGCCGGTTTTTTGCCAATATATCGCACGAATTCAGAACGCCCCTGACTCTAATTTTGGGGCCGTTGAAAAAAGCACAGGAACAAGTCCCAGCCAGTGAATTTGCTGAAAACACCCAGGCAGAAGTCAAACTTCCGGCACGGCATATTGGTGTCATGCGCCGGAATGCGGAACGGCTTCAGCAGTTGATCGAACAATTGCTGGATCTGGCGAAACTGGAAAATGGCAGCATGCAATTGCAGCTTGGGCAGGGCGATGTCATCCAATTCGTCCGTGCGATGGTATCGAGTTTTGAAAGCCTGGCGGAACTGCGGCAAATCCACTTCCAAACGGATTTCCCGCCGACTGGACAGATCTATCATTTCGACAAGGACAAACTGGAAAAAATCATCGTCAATCTGTTGTCGAATGCATTTAAACACACCCCTTCCAATGGCAAAGTGGCCGTGCATACTTCACTGGAAAAGGGTCGGTTAAGAATCCAGATTGAAGACAATGGACCCGGCATTCCACCGGAGGAAGCGGAAAGAATCTTTGACCGCTTTTACCAGGTGGAAGGAACCGAAACATCCGGCACGGGCATCGGGCTTGCCCTGGTAAAGGAGCTGGTTGAACTCCACCATGGCCAGATCACTGTCGAAAGTTCGAAGGGTAAAGGATCCACCTTTAAAATCAGCTTGCCGGTAGCAGCCACTTACTTTTCCGACCAGGAATTGGCAAAGAGCACTTATCAACACGTCTTGCACCCTGATATGGAGACGCCTGGTGTTAGCGAAGATTACCCTGGTCCGGCACGGTCCCGAACCGAAGAAAATAAGTCCCTGGAAGAGACACGGTTGCCGCTTTTACTGATCGTCGAGGACAATCCTGATCTGAGGCATTTCATTGCTGAATCGCTAAAATCGACTTATTTCATTCTGACGGCCGATCATGGCCGAAATGGTTTAGAAATGGCAATTGAGCACACCCCGGACCTGATCATCAGCGATGTGATGATGCCAGAAATGAATGGATTTGAGCTCTGTCAAACCCTCAAGAATGACGAACGCACCAGCCACATACCCGTTATCTTGCTCACCGCTAAAGCCGGGCAGGATCATAAAGTGGCCGGACTGGAAACCGGAGCGGATGTTTATCTCACCAAACCTTTTGATGAAAGGGAGTTACAAGTCCAGGCACGCAACCTGGTTTTTCAAAGACAACGTTTGCAGGAACGGTATGCCAACCCCGGAGAATTTAAACGCATCATCCATTTGGGACCTTCCGAAATCTCGGTCATTTCCGCTGATCAACGATTTCTGGAGAAAGTGTCCGCCGCCATCGAGGATAATATGGACAATGAATTTTTTTCGGTTGAAGACCTGGCTGCCATGGTCCATTTCAGCCGGAGCCAATTGCACCGAAAACTAAAAGCGATCAGTGGCAAAAGCCCCAACGAATTAATCCGTGAATACCGCTTGACCCGGGCGAAAGAATTGCTCGAAAAAGGCCATGGCAATGTTTCCGAAGTGGCGATGAGCGTGGGCTACAGCAGTTTGTCTTATTTTTCTAGGAGTTTTAAAGACGCCTTTGGAATCATGCCCAGCGAAACCCAATGAGTATTTGCTATGAAAGTCACCGGGAAATAAGCAGGAGATGTGATCTATGTTGATTAGAATACCTTTTTATTCCCCATGATGAACACGCCTGGCGGCTGCCAATCCAATGACAATCAGGCTGCATCCCACCGCAACCAGGCTACCGCTGTCTTCTTTAAATAGGGCTAAAAGATTAAAAATTACCCCAATGATGACCATAATAAAATAGGGCCACGATTTTTTGGTTAAGGTGTATTCCTGGTTTTTCATTATGAAGGACAACTTTATCTTTAATTTTGGTAAAATCAAGGTACAGCTGCCATGGAAATAGATGGAGAGCTGCAAATTTTGGATATAATAGTATTGATACCGGCCACGTAGAAAGTAATTTTATTCAATGGCCATAGATCCCTTCAAGATTAATAGCCGGGAGTCGTTCACCATATTTAATATGAATAACAGAAAAACTGATTTAACAGGGATGACCTTGAGTAATCTACCTATTTATTTAAGTATGATGACTTTTTTACCTATTGCAAAATTGGCATTTGAAATATGCACCAGATAATTACCTGCTGGCAAATCGGAAACATCGATCCGGATGGTGGTACCAACATTCAACTTAAATCTTTGCACCTGGACACCCAGTTGATTGAAAAGTATAATCTGAATATCACCACCTAAATCTTCACCCCGGAGCAGGATATTAATTTCGTCGAGGGCCGGATTTGGAAATATTCGAACTGCAGCCGGCTTCAACAGGTACACCGAACGGGTTGTGGACATAAAGTTATATTCTCCGGTTGCTGTATTTATGCTTACCCGATAAGTACCGGCTACAATAGGAACACTGCGACCATCCTGGGTGCCAATTCCAGCCGGAAAATTCACTCCGCCCCAGTAATTCGACCAGTTATCATCAGCCCGAAACTTGACTTCACCATCTGCAAGCTGGATCGAATTGATGTACCAGAAATCGTTGTCCAAAGAATCCCTGGTCATTTTCACATCTTCATCCCAGGTACCAATAGAGGTGGCAGTCCCGATAATTCCAAGGGTGGCAAAACTTTTCAACAAGTCAAAATTGTACTCTGCTTTCGTAGAGTTAAAGGTAATGTTATACCTTCCGGCCGGAACAGATATTAAATCGAGTTCGTGCGTAGCTATCCCCGATGGAAAGCCTACCCCACCCCAAAAGAAAATCAGGGTAGTGTCCGCATTAAATATTAAAAACCCATCGGATAAATCAATTCGTAATCTCCAAATGGATGCGTCGTCAGGATCACGGGTCATAGCCGTTGTCGTAGTGGAATCACCTGAGGCCGTAGTAAATAAGATACTGATACCGCGGTAATGAATGATTTTTTCAAAATTATATTCGAGTGTTTTAGTGTTGAAAGAGACCTCATATTCACCGGCAGACAGGACTTGAATG
>JAGQXC010000247.1 GCA_020436785.1 Saprospiraceae bacterium
ACCACCCCCGATGCCATGTCTACGTTCTTAATTCTGCTTGGTTTTTACCTTATTTACCGCCAGGCGGATACCGGGTGGATAATAGGCGTATTCATCCTGTCGGCATTGTTTCGCCCCGAAAACATCCTCTGGCTTATCGCGGTGGGTATTTTCCATAGTGATCTTGTGACCAAACGATGGATGTTGATCCTGGGCATTAGTGGACTCGGTGTGCTAGGTCTATTGAGTTATCGGGTAATGGCAGCCGCGCCCGGGTATTTCAGCGTATCCGGATACCTGGAAAGCATCTTAAATTACCTCAAACACGTGCGTTACAGTCCCCTATTAATCATCTATCCATTGGTAGGGTACCTGTTGTGGAATAACGCTTATGCGGAAGTATGGAAAAAAATCTTTCGCGCCATCCTGCTCTTTGGCATTCTGCGGGCATTGATCCATCCCAGTTATGAGGACCGGTTTTTTGTATTTGCCGGGATCATCGGCATCCTTTTTATTGCCGAGTGCCTGTCCCGGCCACGAACTATTCGGGAAGATAGACCAACCTCCCTTCGCCCGCAAGTTTAAACCCGCTTTGCGCCTCCTTGCGCTCTACCTTATAAAAGTAAACGCCGGCCGCTACCTGCTCCCCGCCGTCATCCCTGCCGTCCCACGTAAATTCCCAAATTCGATTACCGGTTGTTTTTGCATTAAGGTCTCCATTTTCCCAGGTTCGGATTCGTTGGCCATTGGCCTGGTACAGGCTTAACCGCAGCTCCGGCAAGACGCCGGTTTGGTCCGCCGTAAAAACCCACCGGATGGACTCGGAAAACGGATTCGGATAAGGCGTCACCTGCATTAGATCGGTGACAGACTGAATGCGAAACCGTTGAATATAGGCGTCTCCCCCGGCCAGGTTGCCGGATTTGTCACGTGCCCGGATCGTGAGCACATAGAGTCCATCGGTCCAGAAGGTCGGTACCCACCGGATCATCGCTTCGTTTCGAACCATCCCCGGCAATGCCGGAAAAAAGCTCAGATCCCCGCGCGACAATAACACCGGGTTTTCGTTGCCTTCCGGATCCAGCAACGTGATGGTAAACAGGGAGGTATCATCCAATAAAAGAATCTGTTGCTCTTCGTATAGCCGGATGCGAATTACCGGTTCCGGTGAAACGATTCCCTGATCGGGTATGTATTTACCATCGAAAGTGACGTCCAAAACAGGCGCAATGGCATCGCCGGCAATGCTAATGAGACCTACAGACGTATTGTTATCGAGCCTGGTTTCTGCCTGTTGCTGGACTCCGGCTGGATTTAATGTGGTTTTCCAGATGTAATTACCACCATACAAAGGACCAGGCAACGTAAAATTAATGTTGACTTCTGCAAATGCACCCAACCCGGAAACAGTCATCGTATCCGTGATCACCGGTAATCCCGCAGCTTCCAGGGTGGCTGCAATGGTGAATGCTGCCATTGGTTGGTTACTTACATTCTGACATACGCCCTGGATTTGCACCATTTCTCCTGCCTGGGCCGGCTGTGGAGACGTTACTTTCATCTGCTTCCATACCAGGTCCGGCAACCCCTGATTAATAAGTCTTAAATAGCGGAGATCAGGAGGAGATTGCTCTTCATCGTCCCGGCTGAACCAGGTGACCCGTAGATTGGGGGTGGTAAGGGAATCAAGACCGATGAAACCCTGGTCTGCGTCCGCATCAATCCGGATCGGCGCTTTTTCCACACCCTGCCAATCCACCGGAATGATTTGCCAGGTCATGGTATCTCCGGGATGGCGCGTTGCCCTCCACTCGAGGCGGTTCCAGGCCTGAACAGGTCCAATGGTTGGGGTTATCAATTGGCCCTGATGCAAGGTGGTGTTGATGGTTACACTTACGTCGATCCATTCATTGACATCTTTTGCAATCCGCTCAGCCACTTTTCCCCGGTTTTTACGGAATAAAAAGATGTACGGCACGGAATGGCCGGCCTGAATGGCTGCCAGATCTTCTGCACCCTGAGCCTCTAAAAATCCAAAGAGCGTTTCCTGATTGTATTGATTGGGGATGGCCCAGTGTTGGGGAAAATAGGACGTGTCTCCGTATTGCACCGTTTGAAAGAGCACGTAATAGCCGTCCGGGATAAGATCCAATAGATAAAAGATACTATCAAGTATGGATGAATCCTGCATTTCAAAAGGAAAAGATGGTCGATCGTAATCGAGCTGATTTACACTACCGAATTTGCCACCCGGAGGGTTATACCAGGGAAGCAACGAGGCCGAGTCCAGGACACAAATATGAATGCCCGCCCTGATCCTGCCACTGATCGGCCAGTGCCGGTCGTACCGGTCGCTGTTGATCCACCAGGCCGTGGTCGGCGGATCAGCAATGCTGCTGCGTATCAACAAGTTATTCTGCCGGATACTGTACCGCAAACCTTCCCGGTCAATCTCCAGGGTGACCAGCGTATCGTCATCCCATTGGCCCCAGTGCGATTGGTTCCACCCCTGGCCCAGGCTGTCCGAGATCAAAAATGAACTGGCATGCCATAGAGTGTCGCTTGGTATCATGACGGAATCCGGACGTATCCTCCAATAATAAACCTGATCCTGGATCCATGCCCACCCGGGGTGCCAGGTGGCAATCGCTCCATCGGTGGTCAGGGTACTTGAAATTCGCATGGGGCTGGAAAAATCAGGTAGGGAATCCAGCTCGGCACGATACTGGTTTCCATTGGCCGCCCCATTGGATACCGCCGCATAAAGGGTTAAATCCGTAGCCGGCACAATGCCATAATTGGCGGGGTAAACGGGTTCAATCGCCTGCGATACAATCCGAAAAGAAAATCCAGCCCCGTATTCATTGTTGTTCTCCGCGTCCGGGTCCGGCCATTCCGCGATGGCATTCTCCGGATCCAACGAGATATAAAGTTGATTCTCCCCCGCCGCAGAGGTTCCCACCGGCAACCGGAGTGATACCATTTTTTCGGCAGCAGGAGCCGGAACCGGGCGAGAATAAACCGTATGTAAACTACCGTCCGGAAATTGGCGGTCAATCTTCAGGACCACCGAATCTGCCGTCGCCTCACCCAGGTTGGCAATGGTCATCTGCACGGTAAAACTGTCGGCCGTCGCCGTGACCAATTGGGGTTCCACAGAAACACTTTGTGGCTTAAACGTGAAATCAGGTCCCTGTGCCAGATGTAACCGGATGACCGGATCGCCCTGATAAGTGATCTCTTCGCGGATCAGTTGCATCGGAATGTTCTGCTGGTTGCTGACGGCAGCAACCGATTGTTGCATGATCTTGCCAAACGGTGCGCCGTACCAATCCGTACCCATGACCCGGTAATGCTCCTGTTCAAAAAACGATAAGGCACTGATGTATCCCGTGCCGGAGGTGGCCACATAACCAATGGCCCCCAGACTGGGATGCAGGACCATGTTCTCACTGGCGGACAGGATCGGCGTGTGAATGTTTCCCGTGTAACATCCTAACGAATACATCATCGGATTTTTTCCGGCATTGTTCAATTGGGTGGCCTGGTCAATCACAAATTGGGTGGTCACCACCGAGCCATGCCCGAAATAGGTCTTCAGGAGCACGCCGTCGTTGAGGGCATTAAGGATTTCATTGGTTTGCGAGATGGCCAGGACCTCGGTATTTTCTTTAGCTACGGTCTTAACTTCCGCCCCCATGCGGTTGGATTCGGCTTCCTGCGCCATGGCATCCAGGGCATTATGGATGATGGTCTGTTCAGCCGGTGCCGAGCCAGCACTCAAATGCAGGATCCGTTTGGTCCAGATGCGGTCCTCGTAGGTGCTGGGCAGCGTATGCTGGTTTTCCTCGTAGGTTTTCACCTTTTGCAGGTATTCCAGGATCTGCCCGGGCTCTGTCACCGCCAGCCGGCCGACCGGAAAAGTGGGCACGTCCGCAAATGCACGGGCAACCATTAAGTTATCCCCTGCCGGCTCGCCATACGATGGCAGCCAGACGGGTAAGCTGGGATCATTGCGTTTGGTAGGATATTCCAGGCTCTTACCGATCAGGAAAATGTAGTGCTCTTCCGTCGAGTTCCGGGCTACGGCCTGGATGGCATTCTTGATGGATAACGGATGACGTTCGATGCCATAGGCAAAGGTATTGATCAGTGCTTCGCTGTTCAGGATGGTGGTTGTCCAGCCTCCGCCTTCGCTAGAAGCACGGTAGGCGGCATATTTTTCAACCTCAGGTAGAAATGCCGGATGGGTGATGAAGATCAGCTGACCGGTCGTGGAGAGGTCGGAGAAGGATGCCGGCATCAATGATTTAATGCGGCGTATCGAATCCATAGACCCCAGGTACCACGATGAAGAATTCGGAGCGGATGGGAAAACCAGCAAGCTGTCGTTCACTTCAAGGTACTGCCCGAGCTCGGGATTCCAGGCTGCCCACCGCGACTGGAGGGAATCGACGGCAACGGACTGAGCATTGGAAAATGAATCAAGCCGTATCCACCCTTCCGGCAATCGGGTAAATGCCCGTGGATAGCGAACATTGACAAA
>JAGQXC010000248.1 GCA_020436785.1 Saprospiraceae bacterium
CTGGCGCTCTTGCCAATCCGTGGTACGGTGGCGTCCGGGGCGCTCAAATGTTTCAGAATTTGGTAATGTTTTTTCAATGCCTGCCAGAAGGTTTTGTTTTCCTGGTATTCAATTCCGTGGTCGTCACAGGTCTCCTTCAGGATCTTGGTAAGCGCCGGATAATGGACATGGCAAACCTGTGGCAGGATGTGATGGATAACATGGATGTTGATGCCACCCATCAGCCACGAGCCCAACCGGCTTTCCCGTGAAAAATCTGCTGTTGTTTCCAGAACATGGAGCGCGTAGTTGTTATCAATATTGCCATCCTCATCGGGGAGGGGATAAGTAGTACCATCGTACACATGTGTCACCTGGAAAATGAGCGCGAACGTTAGGCCGGGCAGGATGTGCATGAATACCCAGGCGCCCAGAATCACATACCAGGGTGCGGACAGGAAAATGATTGGAAGTATCAGGGTGAGGCTGTAAAAAATCGCTTTTCCAATGAAAAGAATGATGTATTCTTTAAGTGGGTGTTTGATGTTTTTCTGATTGCCGATGTGTGATTCAACGAAAAACCATTTAAAGTCTTTTATCGTCGCCCATTGCAACATCGCCATGGCGTACAATAAAAAGGTATAATAATGTTGGTATTTGTGCCGGGGTAACCAGGGCTCATCCGGTGTAAAGCGGAACAGACCGTGGGTCTCCAGGGTCACATCGATGCCATGAATGTTCACATAACCGTGGTGAGCGCCGTGCATGCGACGGAAGAGATACTGATTGCCGCCGATGAAATCCATGCTGTAACCAAGGATCTTGTTGACGGTTTTGTTGGAAGAATAGGCATTGTGGGTGGCGTCATGCATGATGTTAAAAGCAATAAATATATGGATGTAGCCAAGTAACAGGTAGACCATATAGAGGGCTAGTGGTTTATCGCTCAGGGTGTCGGACATGATCCAGGACCAGGTGGCCAACCAGGTGACGATGGCGAATACGGTTTTTAGATACATTTCCGTATTGGCATACGGACTGATATTGTTCTCTGAAAAATAATTGCTTACACGTTTGCGGAGATCCTGGATAAAAAGTTCTTTACGTGGATTACCCTTGAATCTGACCCTCTTGGCGCTGGTTGTTGCTTTGATCATTGGTCGAAATTGCTTTACAGATGCATAAAAATAAGGAACCGTCTGCTAGACCTGTCTTAACAAGCGGTTAATTTTTTCAGGTTTTTCAATTTATGTGATGTAACAGGCATTGTCAAGTGTTGCCACCAATTAATAAGCTTAATCGATGGACAATCAGGTACTTGTAATTCCATTGGCCTTATTCCCAGTTAGGAATGCCATTTTTAGACAGACCGGTCCTGGCCTGGATGACCGGGTATCTGATCCGGATGAAATAAGCGCTGGCTATTGTAGGGTATCTGCCCAAAGTGGCTTGACCGGTGTCGTATCATCAATTTTTGGAATGACGGGCTGGTTGGGTTTATCCGGTCGTTGGGGCACATGGAAGAATTCCAGTTTTTCCTGGTAAGTGCGCAACCACAGAATGGAGTCGACCTTTATTTGAGCGGCTTCGATCGCCAGATTGACACATTCACGCTGGAGATCGGCTTTGCGTGCCGCGATTTTTTCTGCCAAAAGGGTTTGTGCTTTCGGAGAAAGGGTTCCGGAATTTTCCGGCTGGCGATAACACTGTGTCCCGAGGAGCAGGATACCCAGTACTGCCAGGTATTTATTGGACATCCCCATATTGCATCAAAGCTCTTTTTTGTTCCAGGCGGATTTCCATGATGGAATCAAACGCCCAATTGAAGAGGGAATCGTATCGCAATGCGCACAGACTGTCGGCTTCCGGGCGGTAGTCACGAATCGCATATTCGGCCAGCGTGTCCACCTGGGCCCGTGTTCTGGCATCCAGTGGACGGTCCTGCTCTTTGCAAGCGGTTAATAGCAGGAATACGGTTAACAAACCGCTACTCAAACATGGTGTGTGCCATTTAAATAGCATACCTGATCAACTGAATTTTTTCTTGCGGAGTTCAAAATGCTGCCCCAGGTAAACTTTACGCACCAACGGATCGGCAGCCAGGTCGTCAGCCGAACCGGAACGCAGAATCTTACCTTCAAACATCAGGTAGGCACGATCCGTGATCGACAGGGTCTCCTGGACGTTGTGATCCGTAATTAAGATGCCAATGTTTTTTTCAGTCAACCGGGCAACGATCTGTTGGATGTCCTCTACGGCAATCGGATCGATGCCGGCAAAAGGTTCGTCCAACAGGATGTAATAGGGATCGGTGGCCAGTGCCCTGGCGATTTCAGTGCGTCGCCGCTCACCGCCACTCAAACTATCTCCCATATTTTTGCGCACCTTATGCAAGCCGAATTCACTAAGCAGTGACTCGAGTTTTTCGAGTTGTTCGTCTTTACTGCGTTTGGTCATTTCAAGGACTGCCAGAATGTTGTCTTCGACACTCAATTTGCGAAAGACAGAAGGTTCCTGGGGCAGATAACCGATTCCCAACCGGGCCCGTTTGTACATGGGAAGGTCGGTGATGGCCTGGTCCTCCAGGAAGACGGCACCGGCATTGGGTCGAATGAAGCCAACGACCATATAAAATGTTGTGGTCTTACCGGCTCCGTTAGGTCCGAGCAGTCCAACGATCTCACCCTGATTTACTTCAATGGTCACATCATCGACGACTTTACGCCGTCCGTAATATTTTTCAAGATGCTGGGTGTATAACTTCATGATCCCGAAGATTTCCAATTAAAACGCACAGCCAGGTCCCAATTGGCTCGCAAATCCTGAATGGGTTGAATCTGGACCGGTTCGGGATGCCGGTGTCTGAGGTAGTCACCCGGGTCCCACACGCCGTTGGCATTTTCATCTGCAATGATACGCAATATGTATTCGGCGGGCTTCAATTGCCGCCAACTTATCGTCTCTTGGGATTTTTTCGCAATTCTGTATTCCCGGACGACGTTGTCTTTCGTTAGCAATTGGGCCAGGTATTGCTTGTTCGGATCCAGGCTGTCCACCTCAACGATCAAGTTGGCCAGATCTTCAACTTTGGCTGTTCGCAGGGTCAGTTGGATTGTATCCGTTTGAGCGCCAGCCCGGCCGGTTAAGGCCCCTGGCAACAAACGGGCTTCATATTTCATGTCAGGTTTCCAGTCGCCCTTGACATTGACATTTCTGGTGAAGGAAGAATCGATCACCCATACATACGGAACCGGCTGGTGGGTCGAATCTGTCAGGGTGATTTGTAATAAACTGGTATCCAACGCCATCACCGGTTGATTGAAGGACCAGATCCAGGGAAATTCAGCCGGATGGTTGGCGGTGCTTAGGGTTCCGGCAAGTGCGACAGGAAGTTCCATCCGCTCGGTGGAATCCTGATACAGGTTGGTCGTATCCCGAAAGCCCAGGGTATCAATCAGATAAAACAGCCATGGATCCGGGACATCAGCATCGAGCCATAATCTCAAGCTGTCCTGTTGGCGGTCGATGAGCGAAGGTTGGTAAGCGGATTCTAATTGGATGGCATTCGGTGATCGGTTAAATGTGAAATGGACCACATTCTGATTCAAACGCCGGCGAATGATCTTGTAGGGCAACAGTTCCTGGAACATTTTCAGTGATACCCGGGCAGTCTGCGTATCCGACACCATAATCGTCGAATCGAGATATCCGATCTTTTCGCCGGCGTTGTCAAATAAATAATTCTGATTCCCATCAGCTAAAGCGAATACTTTATAGTGACCGGGGCGGACATTTTCGATCAGACAGGTGCCTTCTTTATTGGTTTTGGCAAAATAATAAGGAGGTTCCTGGTAGACAATGGAATCGCTGGTAGTGACGTATAACATAACCGTGATATTCTCCAGGGGCTCCAGGGTGAGTGCATCCGTAATGGATGCGGTTACCCGGGCGCTGTCCAGGACAGATCCGGTGGCAAATACAAAACGGAAATCTTTCAGCGTATTCCCTTCATTCAGATCCTTGATGGCGTCCCCGAAATTAATCGTATAAGTGACGCTGTCCAGCAATTCTTCTTCCTCCGGCCATTCCACCCGGATGTATTTTCCCCGTTGGACGAAGTTTGGCTTCTTACGCATGGGTGGAGAAAGAACAATTTGATTGGGTTTATCCAGTTTGATCCATTCATCAAAAGTTAGCACGATGGGTTGTTTGGTGAAATTGGTCTGGTAATTAGGGGTGGATTTCGCCGAATCGATTTTAGGCGGGTCGACATCTTTTGGTCCACCGGTTGGTGCGATAGGGTTGGCACAGTAGCAGATCACCAGAAGGAGTAAAACCAGGAACCAAACCGAGAGCCGCATCATTTCAATGGGTGTATTTGTCGATGCGTTCCAATTCCCGCTGCTGATCTTTCTGTTTGATGGATTCCCGTTTGTCAAACGATTTTTTAC
>JAGQXC010000249.1 GCA_020436785.1 Saprospiraceae bacterium
ACTGTATTTTATTGGTTGTCCGGCTACTGACGAACACTATGTGTTGTCAGCATTCCTCGGACGAAAACTACGTGTTGTCAGCATTCCACGGACGAACACTATGTGTTGTCAGCAGCGGTTAATTGACTTTGACCATGCGCTTATTCAGTACACCAGTCCTCGTTTCCAATTGATAGAACAACACACCCTTAACTTCCGGCAAAGATCCTGCCTCCAGACTCACCTGATGGTTTCCTGCGGAATAACTTCCACTCACCCGGTACAACTCCTTACCGGTTACATCCATCACCCTGAGGGTGGCGGTCATGCTTTCCGGCAACCAGAAGCCGATCATCGTCTCCCCGCTGAAGGGGTTCGGTGTATTTTGGTACAACTCCGGCGTCCTGATCCCTTCTCCTTTTTCCTTTTGTCCTTGGCTCGCATTGCCAACACCTGATTCCGTCAACGGACTGTTGTCCGTGCACGCATTCCCGGTATTGTCCTGCAGGATGAACGTGGTCGTACAGAAGTCCTTGTTGCCCGCTTCTGCTTAAATTCCCCGAAGCATCGGTGGCTTCCCAGGTCCTGATAATGGTCCGGCAGTTAATACCTCCCGGATCCATGTCGGAAAAGGTAATGGTCGGCATAGGATCACAGGGATCCATGACCGTTGGTGTCCCTGTATTGGCAGGGGCGGTGCTCTCCGTACAACTGACTGTCCGGTCATTGGGACAGTTGATTGCCGGAGGCATATTGTCGATAATCTGAATATTTTGCTCACAGGAAGGGACCGGAGAACAGCCGGGAATCGTCCAGGTACGGGTGATTGAAGTAGCATTCATCACGTCGGTATAGGCACTATCCAGATTGGAGCAAGTACCTGTCCCGTAAGCCTCTCCGGTTACTAATGGGTCCGCAGGATCACCACAATTTATGGTAGCGCTGGCCGGACACTGAATTCCGGGAGTCGATTTATTAATTTCCAGGACCAAATGCGCCCGGTTAGGAAATCCTCCGGTTGCGGTCCAATTATCATTGATGGTTCCGGTAGAACCTACCAGGGTGTAGGCTCCGGCGTACTGATCCTGATTACCGTTACCGGCAATATTAAAAATTTCCGTTTGGCCGGATGCCTCACTCAAGGTGGGGTTATCACCCGGTGATCGTTGTACCATGATTCCCAGCACCAAATCTCCTCCATTGGCCAACACACTCGCATTTAAGTTGCCAGCAATTGAGGTATTGCCAATGGTGTTGATCTGATCCACATTATGCAATTCAAAGACGTGTAGTCTCAAATCGGTGCCACCGGATGAATTGATGTTCAGGCATAAGGTATCGGCAATGGCCGCACCACTTCCTAAACGCAATACCCAGACACTCGCTTTCATGGTAACAATACAACAGGTACTCAGCGCTTGCTTTTCCTTGGTGAAGCTCATATCCAAAAACTGGGTTCCACTACCTACATCATCATTGCCACCCCCGGTATACACCGCCACCAGGATCCGGTCATTTCCTGCACTTACGGTATAGGGCATTCAAACCGGACCGATGGAAGGTGTCGTCTTGATATTTCCGATGTACTGTACCTGGGCCTGCAGTGAGTGGTGGCTCCCGATAAGCAAACAGGTCAGGTAAAATATCCACGGAATGAACCGGTTGCTTCTCTGTTGATTTCTTGCCGATCCCGAAGGGTAATTTTGAGAATCCTTCCCAGCTAACTCTGCCTCAATGGAAGTACACAATGGATTCATCCTGATAAGGTTTAGTCAATGAATTTGCAATCACTAACAATAGGCAGAAGTACAATGAGAAAATGGGTACTCCGAAGTTATTTGTGGAAGTTGGTGAGATGTAGTTATGGTTCAAGATACAGTTCTCCACACGAAACAACTTATTCAGTGGATACGCTGGAGATTCCTTGGACATAACTTGGTACATTCTAATAGCATAAAAGTCACAAAATAATATTAATTATTATAATAATAATAGAAATATTATGTATTATCCTGTATTTCAATAAGTTGCCTTGGTGAAATGAACTTGTATGTAAATTATTAGAAAGGGATTACAAGACACTGATATTTCATAATTAAAGTGTCATAGATCTTTAGATGGCTGAAAGTCGTGTTTATAAGGAGTAGCTCTAACATTACAAAATGATGGAAGGCAAATGCGAGCGTGCTGACCTTTCTACCATCAGGAAGGAAAAAATAGTGAAGAAGTACTTAATCGGAAAAGTTAATCAAGGCAGGATAAAGTCCTGATTTTTAAAAAGTAAGCCGTTAAAACGTGTGAGACAGTCCAATATTGAAGCGCTCTTGAAACTGCGTGCGAGGTCCTTTTACTCCGGTTTCCACTCCTTCCGAATCAACCAGGTCAAACAGGATGTCCTCGTCATAGACCAGCTTGGTGACGATGTTGGCGGATAAAAATTTGTTGATCTTAAAGTCGATCTTGTTTTCTACATCCACATCGAAGTTACCGAAGCTGTTGAGATGGTTGGTGAAGAAATTTCCGATCGTTTGGAAGACCACGTTTTCCATGATCTCTTTTTTGATCTCCACCCGGATCAATGTTCCCAGCTCGTAGCGGACCCCGCGGTCGGCCAGTTCTGCCGGAAGGTATTGCGGTGCGAGATCAGGATCGTTGACAATGGTTATTTTGCTGTTTATGGGCGTATAGTAGATCGAAAATGCCTTGTCCCAGATGAAGTAATCCAATCCGGAACCTACGTTGATGAATGCAGGAGCAAAGAAATTTCCGATCAGTTTGCCCCTTTCACCTGTTTTTTTGATCTCGTAATGATCGTGGAACCGGGTCTGGATATTGAACAAACCGGTAAGGCGTAGATGTTTGCTGAATTGGTGGTTGTACTTCGAATCAAATTCGATCAGGTCCTCATTTTTTTGGAATGGGAAATCGGCCAGCTTGATGATTCCGTATTTGAAATTGAATTTGTTTTCCCAGGACCGGTCCTGGCATTTGTAAACCAGTAAAAATTCATCGTGGGTACCTAAGGCAATGGAGTTAATACCTCCCCCTTTAAAATAGTCACTGAAAGCATTTTGGGCCAAAAAGAGGGAAACCGATTTCTTAAAAGACCAGGCACTGGCCGGATCGCAGGTATCTTTAATGGTCGTTTTCACCTCTTCGGTAGCCTTAGTCGTGGTGTCCTGGGCTGATAAAAGTAGGCTAAAGGACAGGATAACAAATAAAATTCCGGTTGTCCTGTACAAAGTCATATAAAACCGTTCAATTAAATATATAAAAATCGATGAATACGTTCTAGAACGCTTCATCTGGATTAAAGATTATCGATGACTGACAATAAATTCTCCAAATTCCAGGCATTTTCTAGTTTAAATGGGCCCACCCTGGTACGGCACAACGTCTTCAGGTAGGCTCCCGACTGCAATGCTTTGCCAAAATCAAAAGCCAGGGACCGGATGTAAGTGCCTTTACTGCATGAAACCCTGAAATTTACCTGTGGTAATTGAATACCCATAATTTCAAAATCCAGAATGGTGATCAGGCGTGATTTTAAATCCATCTTTTCACCTTTTCTGGCAGCCTGATAAGCACGTACTCCGTCTTTCTTAATCGCCGAATAAGCGGGTGGAACCTGATCCACGGCACCGAGAAAAGACTGCCGCACCTGTTCAACCAGATCAGGGTTAATGTGATCGGTTGGATAAACCTGATCCACGCGTGTTTCCGTATCGTAAGAAGGTGTGGTAGCACCCAGATAGATGGTCCCGGTATACTCTTTATTGTAATTTTGAAATGCGGACAAACGCTTGGTATGTTTGCCGAGACAAACGATCAGCAAGCCGGTAGCGCGGGGGTCAAGCGTTCCGGCATGACCAACTTTCAGTTTATCTGCGCCAATTTTGTATTTGGCGGTGTAACGGATCTTCTGACATACGTCAAATGAAGTCCAGTCCAGGGGCTTGTCCACCAGCAGCGTACACCCCTCTTCCAGGTCCTGCATGGTTATCACATCCTGCAATGCATGATTGATTTGCTCCATGTCATCTAATAAACAGGTGATAGAAAATAACTAACGATCCAATAACGAAACAATACCAGGCAAAGTATTTCAACTTGCTGTTCTGTACCCAGCGGAGCATCGAGGTACAGGCCCATATTCCGGTGATGAAGGCGGCTGTAAATCCGATACCCAGGGATAGCCATTCCGTCGAGGCCACCTTTTCCAAAGTCCCATCCAGCAAGTCCTTGGCCATTTTGCCAAAAATCAACGGGATGACCATCAGGAATGAAAACCGGGTGGCGTTGTACCGTTGCGTATGCATAAATAAGGCAGTGGTGATCGTTGCTCCTGAACGAGAAATTCCGGGTATGATGGCGATGGCCTGGGCAATTCCGATTACTATAGCTCGCCAGGGATCCACGACATGATCACTTTCTTTCATGCGGTCGGAGAGCCATAACAGTCCGCCCGTTAATAGCAATGCAACACCTACCCAAATCAGATTTCCGGTAAAAAGCGCCTCAATCTGATCCTCCAGTAAGATGCCAATTAAAGCCGCTGGAATCATGGATATAAGGATCAGGAAGGCCAGACGTTTACTCTCCCACCCCCTTTTTAAGAACGTGTCGTGCAGGATCAGGCCAATGTCCTTACGAAAAACGATGACGGTACTGAGCGCCGTAGCAAAATGCAGTGCTACGGTCATCAATAAACTGGCTTCTCCCTGGTGGGTATCTCCAAATAATGCTTTGAAGATTTCCAAATGACCACTGCTGCTAACTGGTAAAAACTCCGTCAGTCCCTGGACAATGCCCAGGACGATGGCCTCCAAAAATTGATTCATCGAATGGGTATTACTTTACTTTGAAGATGGCATAGATTTCAATAGCCAGGCCGGCCAGAATAAAAACCGGTGCAATGACGGTCCGGGTAAAACTGTAGATCCGGCCAGGTTCCCACACATCCGGACTAGGCATGCTGCCTCCCATCATGAGAAACATGCCGAGCATCAATACGCCAAATCCAATGGCCATCCATTTGTAATTCTCCTTCGAAAAGGTCATTTCAGCACTTACCTGCCTGGAGGAACTGGACTTCAGCTTTGAAGAAGTAGGCTTGAGTTTGTCTTTGGATGTTGTCGACGATGTGGTGGTAACTACTTTCTTTTTACTCATTGCTTGCGATTCTTTAGCAAATTTAAAGCATACCCATCAATATGTCCTTTTTTTGATATGTTTTTTCCTGTTCGGCAAATTTTTACAATTTAATGCAGGCTTTTTTGGACTCAGATGACGTAAACAGCTAGCTTAGCCGCTATGAAAACACCGATCTCGAGCTGGTTATTGTGCACTGCCCTGGTTTTCAGCACTGGCAGCATGTATGGCCAAATTCTGTTGGATAACCCTTCTTTTGAGGGAGAACCGAAAGACGCCACCACTCCCATTGGGTGGTTGGAATGCGAACGGGGCACCACTCCGGATATCCTTCCCGGATTTTGGGGCGTTTATCTGCAGCCCTATGACGGAGACACATACGTCGGGTTAATCACCCGTAGCGATGGAAGTTGGGAGGCCATCGGACAGCGGCTCAATAAAAACCTTAAGAAGGGGGAATGTTATCAAATCAGCCTGCAACTGGCTTATTCACCTGCTTACGCCGGATACAACGAACCGGTCAAATTCAGATTATGGGGGGGCAGTGAACGCTGTGAGAAAGCTCAGCTGTTGGGCGAAACGGATCCCATCAAGAATACCGACTGGAAATTGTACTCCTTTGAATTCAAACCCGACAAGAACATCCGCTACCTGATCTTTGAAGTCTATTACGATACGGATAAAAAATATACGCACAGTGGCAATATTCTCCTGGACAACATTTCCCCGATTCGAACCTGTCCCCGGGCCTGATCCTCAGGCCATTTTCACCCTCCTCATCAGTACCCCTTGTCCAGTGATTTCAACGCTTCAATGAGGTCAGCGGCCGTCGAAATTTTTTCTTTTCTAATAAGATCTTGCATTTCAGGGAAGGTTTTCGTCAATGCCTTATGATTCAATTTAACCTTGTGGAATTCCTCACCATCAAAAATGTACCATAATTCATCCGGGATGAATTCGTCGTAGCGGTCCCCGTTCGCATAAGCTCCTTTGTAATCCGCCTTATGCAGGATCTTAAAAGGCATCCGATAAAATCCCAGCT
>JAGQXC010000250.1 GCA_020436785.1 Saprospiraceae bacterium
AGCATGGCTAGTCCCTGGATCAGCATTTGATCATCACACCGGTGAAAGGATTCCATGATCCGCCGCTTAGATCTTGATTCATAGAAGAATCCATGCAGGGGTAAATTCCATTCCGTTTTACACTGAATTTGCTGCGCATCCATAACCACACGGGCATAGCGAATCCCCCAATCCAGGTAGGAAGGATCGCCGGTCAGATCGTACAAATGCATGGCCGTGACCAACGCCCGGGCATTCATCTCGGTTTCATTGTGGTCGTTGATGTCCCGGTTCAGCAATTCATTGGCAAAATGAAAATCTTCAACAGCCGTACGGTAACACCGGTCCGCAAATACCGGATCGCTTTCACGAAACAATGGTGCCGCCAGTGCACAATAAGAGGCAGCAATAAAGTTATCGGCCGGTCGATTGGTGGCCTTGCCTTCCATGTCATCTTTCGTGCCTACTTCATTGTCCGTCCAGATACCAATGATCAAACCACCTTCCCGGTAGCCATCGCCAAAGCGGGTATCCATGGTCCAGTTGAGCCCCCAACGCGCCTCTTCCAGCAATCGGGTGTAAAGATCAGGGTGGGTGTTTTGTACGGATGTTGCCAATTCCAGCATGGCAATGCCTCCCCGTGCGGTATTGCCTACGCCCTGGGTTAGATCAGCTGCATCGTGCCAACCCCCGGCTACGGATAGACGGCGGCCATCGGGATGAACACAAAATACATCCTGGTGACAAACCTGATGAATCCCCGGCTGATCAAATCCGCAACGCTCCGCAAAGAAAAAATTTAACGTCCGCCAGGCCGTGCTCAGATAAGCCTCATCGCCGATGGGAAATGGCCTGGTCTGCCGTTGATCCACGGACAGGGTGTAATACCCCGGTGTGGTCACTTTGGTGAAATCCATCCGGACAAACCCATTGTCCAACGTTTGTCCCCGGCCCTCATAGATCACTTTTCCAGCGGTGTCTTTCAACATAAACCGATTAGAACCGACATTCTGGGCCAGTGCCTGCTTGCGCGCAGTCGTCCGGTAGCCACTATGTGCATAAGCGATCGCACCATCCTGAAGATCAAAGCCACGCGAATGCTCCGGTTGTACCCGTTCAATGCGCATGTCATCGATGTATAATTTCATCTGTTCCGCAGCACCTTTCGGGGATCCGGTAAGCATGATGCTCACCGAGAACCCCGTTACTTCATCCCGGTACAGATCCGGGATTTCCCAGATGATCCGTTGCCATCGTCCCGGGTAAATGGTAACAAAATGCTGGCCCTCAAAGCGACCTGGGGTAGGCATGATCTGCTTACCTGCATTATAAAGGGTACATCCTACAAAAAATGAATGGAATCCTGCAGCTTCGGCATATACCCAAACTGAAAACCGGTTGTATTGCTCCAGATTCTCATGTTTCAGCGGCCGGATAACCTCTGCAAAGGCATAAGCACGATTGGTCGGATTTTTGATCGCCAACGATGCCGGCGTTTCCAGGAGAATGCTCCCTTTTCCGGAGACGGTATGTTCCCGATCAATCTGGATTAGGCCAGGTCCGGTTTGTTTTAAACCGATTAAATCTTCCGCCAGGGGCAGACTTCGCGAAGCTTCCACCGGTTTTTTCAACCAGCGAGTCATCCCGGCCGTCGTACTATCGATAGCCATCACCTGCCTGAGGTAACGGCTTTTCTCCAATTGCATCTGAAAAGACCGGTCCTGTGTCCAGGCATAGACCGGCATCAATGTCACTGCCATTCCGGCCAATAAGATCAGCAACCCTCTGCATCGAATCATCGAGATCGTTTTAGTTGATTCCAGGCTACATTCATCCACCTTTATCAAGCGGCCTGGATAATTTTGTTCGGATGAACAGGCAACACCGGCTCACCTGAACCAAATATAGTCTTCCCAACGTTTCATCCCAAATGCACTATCTTTGTGCTTCAATCGATCATTACCGTGACTCAAGAAATCCAAACCTTACTCCAGCGTGCCCTTAACCTGGAATGGTTGTCAGCCGAAGAAGGGGTGTATTTGTTTGAACATGCACCGACGGCTGACCTGATGTATGTAGGGAACCGTCTACGTCAACTCCATGTCCCGGGTAACATTGTCACCTGGATCATCGACCGGAACTCCAATACCACCAACGTTTGCATTGCCAATTGCAAATTCTGCAACTTTTACCGGAGACCGGGTCATG
>JAGQXC010000251.1 GCA_020436785.1 Saprospiraceae bacterium
CGATTTTTCGGCCCAACATTAAATCTCCCACCGCCGCACCAACGACGATGTGGGTTAGTGAATCCATTTATTAACGCTTTTCACTACAAGGTAAACGCTTTTCGCGGTGTTTAAACACGACGAATTGCATGGCAACATACCTGATCCCCAGGCTAAAGACCTGGGGCTGTCAATTCTGCTTGTTTTGACCTTTTGCGGTGCGGTCGTCGGGCTTGGGCGCCGGCGTCATGCGGCCCGGATGCTCTTTGGCCAGCTTCATTACCTCGGTAACCACTTTTTCAATCTGGGGGTCACGGCCTTGCATCAACATTTCGGGATCGTCCCATACCGGGTAATCCGGCGCAACGCCTTCGCCTTCCCAAAACCACTTGCCATCATTGGCATAAAGCCGGGCGCCGGGCACGGTAATTGATCCTCCGTCGATGAGCTGATGGCCCGTGGCCGGACCGACGAGGATGCCCAATGTCCGCTCACCGACGATGGGTCCTGCCTGCAGTTCTTTGAAGGCCCAGGGTAAACCGTCACCTCCTGAGCCGGCCCAACCGTTTATCAGCATCCCTTTCGGTCCCAGATTTAACCGGACCGGCCAGGTGTGGTCCCTCCCATGGCGCCAGTGGAGGTTGTACACCACCGGACGTTGCATCAACTCCAGGAACCGATCCGCCAGTTGACCGCCGCCATTAAAACGCTCATCGACGATGATGCCTTCTTTATCCTGCTGACCATAAAACATACTGACCAGTTCCAGCTGGCCCTGTCCGGACGTATTGGACATGTACACGTAACCCAATTTACCATCGGAGAGCTTATCCACCATTTTACGGTTGTTCTCGATCCATTCCAGATACCTCAATCGTATTTCTTCGCCCTGATCCAGGCATTTTACCGGCACCGTCCTGCTGGAAGCCAGCATCCCGTCCTTGCTTACGGTCAAGGCTACCGTCTTACCATTCAAACCTTCGAAGGGAGCGTAAGGATCCACGCCAGGATCCAGGTTTACCCCATTCACGGCCAGGATATAATCCCCTTCTTTCACCGGCACTCCGGGGTGATCAAAGGGCGACCGCACTTCGGTATTCCAGGCTGCCGGACGGACTATGCGCTTGATGCGGTATTTACCATTAACCAGCTCCCAATCGATACCCAGGAAACCGGTTTGTTTGCGTTCGACCTGTTCTGCATCGCCCCCACCGGTATAGGTGTGGCCGGCACTCAGTTCAGCTTGCATATTTGACTGGATGTTGGTGACGTCCCAGCGTGTGCGGGCATCTTTAATGAGGGCGCCATAGCGGTTACGCATGGCATTCCAGTCCACGCCCTGCATGTTAGGATCGTAGAAGAAATCGCGGTAACGCCTCCAGGTATCGTCAAAGATCTCCTGCCATTCTTCTTTGGGCACCAGGTCCATAACCAGGTTATCGGTAGGAATGGGATCTTCAATTTTTTGACCAGGAGCTGGTTTGATTATGGCGTATTTACCCCGTACGCTAACTAAAATGGATTTGCCGTCAGCAGACAGGGAAACACCGCCAATGCCTTCGATCACCGTCTTTTCTTCCCGTGAGTCAAAATCGTAAACCAGCAGCTTCGCCTGCCGCTCACCGGAACCGGTGTTCGGACCTTTGGCATAAACCAGCTTACCTTCGAAGGCCGCCATTCCCCCGTAATTACCGGCTGTGGGTGGCAGCAACTCCAGGCGGGATTCCAAATCGGTAAAATCGATGTTGACCACCAGTTTGGAGGTGTCTTTCTCCGGTTTTTTGGCATCCGGATCGGGCAAGGAATCGTTTTTTACGGCCAGGAGCGAAGCCACCCCGGGTTGCAGTGCCAGAGCCGCAATGCGGGTCGCATTGGGATAGATCCAGGTGCCATCACCCAACCCGGAATACGAGGCATCAAATTCCCGATCTGTGAGATAGAAAAGGTATTTGCCGTCGATACTGAATACCGGTCCGTAATCGCTATAGAACCCGCTGGTAACCTGGTGCTTCTGCCCATTCTGAGTATCGTATACAAAAATGGATTCATTACTGTTTTCCAAGCCCTGGGTAAAAGCGATCCAACGGGAGTCCGGAGACCAGGAAATCTCATAACCGGGCCGGCCTCCGTGGCCAACATTCCAGTAGTGATTTCCCGCCGTCGTGGTGGCGCCGCTGGCCGCATCAATGATGAAGATGGTATTGGTTTCATCGATGAATGCCATTTTCTTACTGTCGGGTGACCAGAACAAGTGGTAACCATACCCTTTTCCTCTCTTGGTTAGTTGGCGTGCCGGGGATTTACCATCCGGATCCTGTACCCAGATCTCAAATTCGCCACTGCGATCACTCCAGAAAGCCACTTGTTTGCCGTCTGGCGACCAGGCAGGATCCCGGTCAAATGCCCCGGAAGACCGTGTAAGGTTGATGGTGTAACCTTCTTTGACAGGAACATTGAACAACTCGCCCCTTGCTTCGAAAATGATCCGTTTTCCTTCGGGAGAAGCCGTTCCATTTTCAATACGGCCGCTCACATCCACTGAGCGCGGCATTTCTACCGAGAGGTCACTGACGACCTGGACGCTGACCGGCTGATATTTCTCATCCGCCAGGTTCATGCGATAGAGGGTTCCGCCGACTTCAAATACCAGGTCCTGAGGGCCGGCAGACAAGTAAGTAATGTCAAAATCCTTGAAGTCCGTAATTTGTTTGGCCTGCTTCGTTTTGGTGTGGTAAGACCAGATGTTGCGACGCATGTCGGAAGCCTGATCGGAAATGAAATAGACCTTGTCGCCTGCCCATGCCGGTTTGCCATCCGTGGCGTTATTTTTGGTGATGTTCTCCACCTTATTGGTAGCAAAATCATAAATGAGCACATCGGAGGCCAGTCCTCCCCGGTAGCGTTTGAACGGATAGTTTTCAGTGATTTTGGTGATGTAGGCGAGCTGCTTGCCGTCCGGAGAATAACTCGCCAGTTCACCGTAAGGAATCGGCAATTTTACCGGCATCCCACCGGTTTTCGGCACCAGATAAAATTGATTGTACGACTGACGGCCGCTCTCCCGGCGCGAGGCAAACAGCAATTGACGACCGTCGGGATGCCATTCCACCATGCGGTCGGCGTGGGACTGGTACGTCACCCGGGTGGGCACTCCTCCAGTGACCGGAAGGACGTAGATATCCTCGTTGCCATTATAACTGGCCGTGTAAGCTATGGCCTTGCCGTCGGGAGAAAACCGGGGCCAGGATTCCTCTCCGGGTGAATGGGTGATCTGGACGGCCATGCCCCCGGTTTTGGGCATAAGCCAGAGGTCCCCCCCATACACAAACACAATCTGGTCGGAGGAAACATCCATGTATTTAATCAGTTTGGCATTGATCTGCGCTTGTAGATGGATAAACAGGAAAGTGGCGGCCAGGGCCAGTAAAAACTTCTTCATGGTTGAATTTTTTATCGCAATTAATCAGGTTTGTCCTTATTTAGTATTTGGAATTAAATCCCTGCAAGATTCCATAAGTTGCCTTGGGTCTTGAGGGATGTAAAAGTTAAGGAATCAAACGAAATAAAATCGCAATAAGCGATGGAGAACCACTTTGTTTCGATAAACGTTTAAAAGCCGGCTATTAAAATCAATGTGAACGGACAGTGCCGTAGGCAGATTTTGTGCAATCGGGCATGCATTACACCGCCCGGATGTTAACTTTGTAGCTTCCAATTTGTAAACCATGAAAGTGATCAAGTATATTTTATTGGTTCTACCAACCTTATTGTTTGCCTGCCAGAGTACTGCACCGGATGCAAATGCAGAAGAGGCGGAGTCTCCTGACATCCAATTGCATATCGAGCATGGACCACTTGGCTGGTCCTTTCTGGTTGGCATCTATGGCGATCAACGATTCAAACTGGACTCGGCACAAATGGATGAAAACGGGAATTTGCGCTTCAAACGTGACGAACCCTATCCACGGGGAGTTGTATACGTGTTGCTGGCCAACAATGCCTCTTTTCCGTTGATCATGGATGCCGATCAAACCATGGAAGTGACCACCACCATTACCCAACTGGTTCCGGATATGCAAATTCGCAACAACGTGGAAAATGAACTGCTCTA
>JAGQXC010000252.1 GCA_020436785.1 Saprospiraceae bacterium
ATGACCGATACCTGCCATCCCTGATCGAGAAATGCCCGGATCAGCGGCTGCCGGAAATTATAAATGTTCCAGGTCGCATTGGTTACCAGCGTAATATGGAAGGTCTCCGGAAATAACCCAAGGCGATCCTTACCGCGCACATGTACCTTTTTCTTCCCTGCCCGGGCAGGTGTCGTCATTCCAGTCAAACTATTTGTCGTTTATCTTGCGATCTCAATCCCTAAGATAAGGGTTTTAATACAGTGCTATTTGGTAGTTTATATATGAAATATATATGTTATATATTATCAAAGGGTGCTGAACTGGGAATAAAAATGGGACTCAGGTTGTACTACGTGTTTCAACAGGTAAGTCTTTTAACCAACGGTAGATGTTTTGGTTTATGGTCAATAGATTGGTCAGCGTGCATTTAAATATCCTTAGCGGTTTTGCCGCGCACCCCATAAAAACAACTATGGTTGCCGGCAACATTCAGATCTAATCTACGAGTATACACGCCGTATATTTAAAATTAAACTTTAAAATTGCATGCTTTATTTAAGGTAATACCGCTCCGCCCACCAAAGACTTGGCGAAAGCAGGAAACCCAATGCCCCGAACCCGGTTTGCCAATCACTATTCGCAAGGCTTTCCGCATCGTTTTAATTCACCTTGATCCCATACCCCTCACAGCTAAAACCCCATACCCCATACCCCACTACCTCAGACCCCACATCCCAATTACATTTTCTCATCCAGGCTTTTCCCGGTCTCAATGTGATGAAAGTCAGGTAGAAATTGCTGCATGACATGAATGATGGATGCTTTGTCGTAATGACCGGAGTCAATTTCCTGTTTAAGTTGAAGGATGGTCGTATCGATTTCTTGAGATGAAGGAACAGGAGCGTTTTTGATGACTCCCAAGCTATGGAATTGACTTAATTCCAATTGATCGTTTATGGTATAAAATTCTTCGTAGGCTTTCTCACCGGAAGTGTCGGTTTGAAAAAAGAATACCGGATAGGGATCGTTATCCTGCCGGGTCAGGGCATGGTTTTTTGCTTCTTCTTCTGAAAAACACAGTTGAATAGGAATGGCTAAATAGTTAAAAAAATCAAGGGTGATCTCCTTAAAAGTGAGCATTTTATCCTCCGAAAGTTTGGGGAAAAAGATATCGCCACTTTCACCGAGAATACAAGCCAACATACAAATCTGACCGCTTTCTTCAGGTGACACAAAATACCTCCGCACATCCGCCGGGCAGGAGATGGGCTGTCGTTTCATCAACCGGTCCAGGTAACCGGCCAGCAGCGAACCATTGGAAAAAGCCACATTGGCAAATCGTGCCGTTGTCACTGGAAACCGATCTTTATAAGATAGAATAATCTGTTCCATCAACTTCTTACTGGCACCCATTACATTCACCGGGTTAGCCGCTTTATCGGTAGAAACGCAGAAGAAATGAGATGGCGGTGCTGTTGCAAGCAATTCCAACAATTGCCGGGCTTTGAAGACATTATTATCCAACATGGCTTCGATGGAATAGCGGTCTTTTTCGGACCGCACATGCTTATGCGCAGCAAAATTGGCCACGATATCCCACGGGCCTTCGGCACGAAATAGTTTCGCGAAAACCGGATCACCGAAATTCATGGGGTAGGTTTTGTAATCCAGGGGCAATTGAAGTCCGGACTGACTGCGCAAGTCACGGGTCAATTCGGTCAATCCGTTTTCGTTGGTATCTACGACGTACAGTTTCCCAGGATCGAATTCCAGGATCGCCCGGATAAACGAAGCCCCGATGGTGCCGGCGCCGCCGATGACGAGAACGGATTTCCCACTAATTTCCTGTGACAAGGTGATCCGGTTCTTTTCAATATCTGAAGCGAACAGCGACCGGGACCGGTGCGTAACGAATTGTCTTATAAAATATGGAATATTAGCTGCGATCATTGGAAGAAGGCTTGAATGACCCGGATTACCTCGGCAACCTGATCGTCGGTGAGGTTGGTCGATGAAGGGATTGAGATGCAGGAACGATAGATCTGGTCACTGATATCGTTTTTGGAGACATAGATGCAATCGGAAAACATGGATAATTGCTTCATGGGCACCCAAAAGGGACGGCATTGGATCTCTTGGTCCAGTAAATGTTGGATCAATTCCTTTTGCTGGGCTGTTTGCAGGGTGTGCAGCCAACAATTGTGTTCGACACCAGCCCCAATGGTTTGAAAGCGAACATATCCCGGTTTTTCCAGTCCTTCGCGGTACTGTGCATCGATGTTTTTTTTCCGGAGAAGAAAACCGGGTAATTGTTCGATTTGTGCTACCCCCACGGCAGCCAAAATGTTGACCAGCCGGTAATTGTAGCCGATGGCATCGTGGCGGTATTCGAAGGAATCTACTTTCGCGGTGGTGGTCAGGTGCTTGGCTTGTTTGGCCAGGCTTTCGTCGTCGGTGACGATCATTCCGCCGCCGCCGGTACTGATGATTTTATTGCCATTGAAGCTGAACGTACCCATGAGGCC
>JAGQXC010000253.1 GCA_020436785.1 Saprospiraceae bacterium
AGGATGGATTAACACCACGGGATGTAGTTTCCGGGTCCTTTGAAGAAGCAAAACCGGGTTATGATAAGTTCCGGGAGTCGCTTGGACCATTGGGCCTGAAGCTGGATGACGATTACCTGGAGCGGACACGGCCGGTTATTGCCCGGATGTTGGAACAATGAATCTGGCAAGGTTCTCTACCGCTCAAACAGGGAATACTTCATGTTAAACATTCAATCCCAATTTATTACATGTCGCAGGTTCAGGATCGAAGGATAGGAGTGTATTAGTAAAAAAACCAGGAAGGACACCAACGACCAATCGTTAACTGTACCCAGGTATAGAACTGCTTCTCCGGCAAATAGTTATCTTTTGATTCATCTAAACCTAATTGTCGGATCATGTCATACCATTTTTCCGGACTTATCCTTCTGCTGTTCCTGACTGCATGCAAGGAATCAACACGTTATACCACAACTCCATTTGATTCCAGACGGGATGAAAGAACCATGAACGGTTATGCCCAATACGAATGGGAGCTGACCCACGACCCGGCTACCGGAGACATACCCGTCCGGCGATTGGCAAAAGCCCAAAAAATCCTTTCGCAGCGAACATCCGGATTGTTGACCCGCTCCGCCTTCTGGAAGCCATTAGGTCCGGCGGACATCGGAGGGAGGACCCGGGCTCTGCTGATCGATGCCAATGATGCCACCGGCAACACCGTTTATGCAGGAAGTACCTCCGGAGGATTATTCAGGAGCCGAGCCTTTAAGTCTCCTTCCAATGCCTGGGAGCCGGTAACGGGCATCGCTGACAATCTGTCGATATCTGCCATCGTACAGGACCCCAACGACCCACAAAAGATCTACGTGGGAACCGGTGAAGGATGGGGCAGCATAAACGATGTACGCGGAGGCGGTATTTGGCGATCCATAGATGGCGGTAAATCCTGGGAACATCCGGATGCAGGAAATGGTCAGGGCTTTTGGCATGTGCTCGATATTGATGTTGACCAGAATGGTAATCTTTATGCTTCAACACGTGACCATGGAGTACAAAAAAGTTCCGATGGCGGAAATCAATGGTCCCTGGTGCTGGGGCAATCCCAATTTTCCGATACTGGCGGCGACCTGGAATTGGGACCGGATGGAAGCATGTATGCCAGCATGAACTACTTTGGCCCTGGCAAACTGTATAAATCCGACCATTCCATCCATCTGGATCGAACCGGAGAAGCGAATACCTGGATGGAAATCAGCCCCCCGGGAACCAATTGGAGGATAGAACTGGCAGTCGCGCCAACCGATGCAAACCGGTTATACGCATTATGCTCCGGACCGAACCTGCAGATAAATAATATGTGGCGAAGTGAGAACGGGGGTCAAAACTGGACCAAAATGACCATTCCTTCGCTGACTGCCCTGGTCACCATGCCTTTTACGGCATCGGCGGCCTGGTTTGCTTTAATCGCCCGGGTGGATCCCAACGATGCCAATACGCTTTACATCGGTGGGATCGATTTGGTGCGTACCGACGACGGAGGAAATACCTGGACGCATTTGTCCAGTGAATATCCCTTTCCTCCGGAATACTCCGGTAACCGGGTGGTACACACCGATCAGCATGAAATCCTTTTCTTTCCGGGCAGCTCCAGGGAAGCATTGTTCTCTAACGACGGGGGAATTTATTATTCTTCGGACCTGAACACCACCAGGCCTACCTTTCGCGAGAGGAATCATCGTTACAATACCACGCAATTTTACAGCTGTGCCCTTTTCCCTGACGAAGTGCTCTACGTGGGAGGCGCACAGGACAATGGCAACTGGATCATCGCCAGCACCGATCTGGATCCCAACATGCGTTATTTTTTTGGAGGGGGTGACGGGGGCTATGCGGTGGTCAATCAAAAGAATAAATTCATATTTGCCGTAGCGGCTACCGGTATCGACATGGCCATCACCACCGATGGAGCGGGCAGTTTTACCTCTTACGACCTGCCCGGGCGGGGCGATTTCATTAATCCCTACACGAGTGACGATGACGCGGAAATATTCTACGGGGCGCTGGATGCCGATAAATATTTCTTCATCCGGGAATTGACGAAAAAGGATGCGTTTGACTCCGTCAGCGTGCCCCAGTTCCAGGGGGCGCAAATCAGTGCCCTGACGGCCGATCCCCATGTCTCCAACCGGCTGTGGGCCGCGGTGAGGCCTTATCAGGGCCAGGGCAGTGCCGGTTTGTTCCGCATCGACCAGGCGAATACCCACCATCCGGTGGTGACGGAACTTTCCGATCCCAGCTGGAATAAAGAGCTGGCCGCCAGAAATATTTTCATTGATGCGAATGATCCCGACTACCTGCTGCTGACTTTTGCCAATTACGGCAGTCCGAATGTTTGGATCTCAGTGAATGGCGGCGTCAACTGGACCAATGTGGACGGTGACTTACCGGACATGCCCGTCCGGTGGGGAATAATCAATCCTTTGAATCGCGAGGAGCTGATCCTGGCCACCGAATTAGGCGTATGGCATTCAACGGTGGTTAATGGAGATCAAACCCAATGGGCGTATTACCAGGAAGGGATGCCAAAACTGCGGGTCAATATGCTTGCCTACAGCGAAATGGGTCAACGCATGGTGGCGGCTACCTGGGGTCAGGGCTTGTTTTTAACACAGTACGAAAGCAATGCCACTTCAGTAAGTCCTGTAGAATTAGCGGGCATACGACTCTTTCCCAATCCGGTGAGGGAGATGGCCTATGTTCATGGGATCGAAGACCTGACTGGGTATCAATATAAAATCTTCGATTTGCAAGGAAAATTGGTCACTGAAGGAAAATTACTGGAGTCCTCCATTGACACTGGAAACTTGCATTCAGGCACTTATCTTGTAGCCATCAGTAACCAGAGGTCCGGGTTGCACCATGTCTTTAAGATGTTAAAAATCTAATCGACAACTTCGCCGGATCAAAGACAAAATTATACCATTAGAATTTATAAGTTTTATTTGTATGTACAAACATTATATTTTATATTTGTACGATGGGCACTGAGAAATCACCATATTGCAATTGTCTGTACTATTCGGCCAATGCGCTGTCTCGTCTCATGACCCGGATGGCTGATGAAGAATTTGCTTTGGCAGGTGTCAGTTCATCTTATGCTTTCCTACTGATGACGGTCAATGGCCAGCCGGGCATTCAACCTAAAGAGATCAGTCAGAAAATGCAATTGACTCCATCGACCGTCACCCGGCTGGTTGAAAAGATGGAAGCAAGGGGTCTGCTGGAACGCAAATCGAGTGGCCGGGCTACCGAGGTATACCCTACCGAAAAAAGTCAGGAACTTCAACCAAGGATTCAGGAAGCCTGGCAAAATCTTTACCGCAGGTATGCCAATATTCTGGGCGAAAAAGCCAGTCAGGCATTGACGTCAGCCATTTACGAAGCGTCCAGATTACTGGAATAATTTTTTTGCAATAATTACTTGTATGTACATACATATAATATTCGAACGAATCAAATCATTAAATCTCCTAACATTTAGCACATGAAAATTGGAATCTTTGGCTCCGGAATCGTCGGACAAACCCTGGCAACAAAACTCGACAAACTAGGACATGAGGTCATGATGAGCACCCGCAATGCAGCCGATCTGTATCAGCGTAAACCAGCCTTTAAAACCTGGCATGAAGACCACCCCGCAATTCGCCTGGGCAATGTGAACGAAGCAGCAGCTTATGGGCACTTACTGATCAATGCCCTCCAGGGATTATCCACCCTGCAGGCCCTCAAAACCATCGAAGCTCAGCACTTAAATGGAAAAATCATGCTGGACATAGCCAATCCCCTTGACTTTTCGAACGGATTCCCACCAACCCTGTCCGTATGCAATACCGATTCGCTGGGAGAACAAATCCAACGTGCCTATCCTGATCTCAAAGTGGTGAAATCGCTAAACACGATGAATGCCAACCTGATGACCGATCCCCGGGAATTACCTCACGATCAAACCGTGTTTTTGAGCGGCAATGACGAAGCGGCAAAAACCCAGATCAAGGAATTATTGGCTTCCTTCGGTTGGAAGCTCACCGAAATGTTCGATCTGGGTGACATCACGACCGCGCGCGGTACCGAACAATTACTGCCTATCTGGGTCAGAATTTATTCAAAAGTCGGACATCCCAAATTTAATTTCAGAATGGTTGGCATTTAGCGCCTCAGTACGGCTCCGTTTTTGCTCTATGGAGGATTGACGCATTAAACTTATCCCATGGGATAACGTCTAACCAAAAACTTGGAGTCATGAGATATGCGACATTACCGCTATGGTTCATCATTGGTTTGCTGACGGGATTGCATGCCCAGACGGTTGTTACCGAATACGGGCCGGTAAGCGGACTGCGGCAAGGCAGCGGATACGTATTTCTGGGGATTCCTTTTGCCTCACCGCCGGTCGGTCAACTGCGGTGGCGCCCCACCGAACCTCCGCAAAGCTGGAGCTCACCGCTTCCAACGATGGATTTTCCTCCTTCCTGTCCGCAGAAACATTATACTCAGGGCGACACCAGTTACACCCTGGAAGGAGATGAGGATTGTTTGTACTTGAATGTCTGGAGCCCCGGTCTGACCGGAACTTATCCGGTTATGGTATTCATCCACGGTGGGGGCAACCAACAGGGCAGCAGCGGAGAAACCGTCGGAGGTATTACGCTATACGATGGTCAACAATTGTCCAACCGTGGCAAAGTCGTCGTCGTCACCATCCAGTACCGGCTGGGCATCCTGGGATATCTGGTACACCCGGGCCTCGAAGCTGAAAATGCACAGGGTACTTCCGGAAATTACGGCGTGATGGACCAGATCTTTGCCTTGCAATGGGTCCGGGATAACATCGCTTCCTTTGGAGGTGATCCGAACAATGTAACCCTCTTCGGTGAGAGTGCGGGCGGCGTGAACGTCGGTAACCTGATGACCTGTCCGGCCGCCAAAGGCCTTTTTCACAAAGCCATCATCGAAAGTGCGGTCCCTGTGTTAAATGCTTACACCCTTGCCGAATCGGAAGGCGTCGACCTGGTGAATGGATTTATCAGCTCGGGATCAGATGTTGAAAAGATCGCTTATATGCGCTCCCTGCCTGCGGATGATTTGAGTCGTACGCAGAGCAATCCCGTACAGGGGGGTATCGTCCAGCAAACCTGGCAACCCGTCGTCGATCACCAATTATTCACCGATTTTCCCAATCAGGTTTTCCAATCCGGATCTTACCATCAAGTGCCACTGATCATTGGCTCTAATGCCGATGAGATGCGACCAGGCGTGCCTCCCATCGTGACCCCGGGTCAGGTCAGGGCCCTGGTCAATATCGCCGTGCCGGTCGCTTACCGCGATGCTGTCCTCTCCTTATACCCTCCCGGAAATACCAATGCAGAAGCTAAAGATGCCTATGCCGGTATCCTTACCGACGGGCAATTTACTTCCACCACCCGTCGTACCGCCCAGTGCGTGAGCCTCAATCAATCGGAACCGGTTTGGCGCTATTTCTTTACGCACACCAATTCCTTTCCAACCATCAGTGAATGGAGGTCTTTTCACGGGTTGGAGCTCTTTTATGTATTTAATAACCTGAGTCAGTCGCTTTTCGCCTTGGGACCGTGGTATACCGACGACGACAAAAAGGTAGAAAAGTATATGCTGGACTATTGGACCCACTTCGCCTATACCGGAGATCCTAACGATGGATTGGCGCCGAATTGGCCTGTTTATCAGGCGTCTACCGATTGTTTCCTGAACATCAATGCCCATCCGGATGGCAGCGACTGCGGAATCCGGACCGAGAAATGCAATTTGTGGGATGAGGCTTTCGGATTTATGGGATGCACAGGGAATTTGACAGCCATCCCACCTTCATCCGAATCCATATCCACCCCGGAGGTTTACCCCAATCCCGCCAACGGCCTGGTGCATGTCACCTGGTCAGGGACATCCCTGACCACTACGGTTTTTGATGTCCTGGGACATGCTTTAACGATAATTCGGGGAAACCGCCTTGATTTAAGCCATTTGTCACCCGGCACCTACCTGTTGGTTATCAATAATGGTGAAAGTCAATGTGTCCGGAAAATTTGTTTGACCCGATAATATTCCGGATTCGGTAAATTTGGCCTATGGATGCACCTATGCCGAAAACCTATTTTGCACCCCATCTTTACATCCCCAATGGAGTTCATTCCCTCGAGTTCTACCTGCAAGCCTTTGCAGCCGTCGAACTTCGTCGCTGGATGAATGAGGACGGCAGCTACCATGTGGCCGAATTGGCCATCGCTGGAAATGTGTTTCATGTGCATGAACAAGTGACGCATAAGCAGCAATACGATCCGCTTTCGGTGCAGGGCACCACCGTGGCCATCGGTCTGTTTGTAGAGGACGTTGATGCCATTATTCAAACGGCTTTGGCTGCCGGTGGCACGTTGATTTCTCCGGCCCAGGATTACGATTATGGTTACCGGCAGGCAATGATCCGCGATCCTTTCGGACATCAATGGTTGATTGAGGCAATCATTTCATGATATTTTAATATTATATATAATCCATTGATTAAACGTTGTATAGAATACGATTTTGCTTCCATTTACGCCATCATTAACGATGCCGCTGAAGCCTATCGGGGCATCATACCTCCCGACCGTTGGCACCATCCTTATATGTCGCAACAGGAGCTGCGACGACAAATGGAGGATGGAGTGATTTTTTACGGATGGTATGCAGATCTTGAGCTGAGAGGGGTCATGGGAATTCAGGACAAGGGAAAAGTGACCCTGATCCGGCACGCCTATGTGCAGACCAGCCACCGGCAAAAAGGCATCGGCGGGCAGTTGCTTAGCTTCCTGACTGATCTCACCACTAAACCCATCCTCATTGGCACCTGGGCAGCGGCCGCCTGGACCATTGCCTTTTACCAAAAAAATGGATTCCAACTGGTTACTGAAACGGAGAAAAACCGGTTACTCCGCACCTATTGGAACATTCCGGAACGCCAGGTCGAGACTTCGGTAGTCCTTTCCAACCGGCCATCCACAAATACTGGCTTCTATTAATTATTCTGACTATAACCCCGGGGATTACTTCATTGCCGGGAAATAACTATCTTTTAGATACTAAATCTGAACGAATGAAACGGTTATACTCAAATTTAATGCAGCGCCTGTCACTCGGATTGATTCTGTTGATCGGGCTATGGGCATCCAACTGCAGTCAAACCGCCGCTCCGGATATTAATCAGGAAATCAAAGCCATTGAAAATGGATTGCTTCCGCCAATTACCGTATCCGGGGATAGCACGCCACATTTTTCGATGGTAGACCGCATGGATCACTATCACGTACCCGGAGTGAGCATCGCTGTCGTGAAAGACGGAAAAATTCACTGGGCAAAAGGGTATGGCATCGCCAATTCCCAGTCAGGGACAGCGGTTGATACCGCCACTTTATTCCAGGCCGGTTCCATCAGCAAACCGTTAGCGGCTCTGGGAGCCCTGAAACTGGTTGAGGAAGGTAATCTGGACCTCGATACCGATGTCAACTCCTACCTGAAATCCTGGAAGGTCCCGGATAACCGATTTACGGAACAGGCGCCGGTAACCCTGCGATTGCTCCTTACCCACAGCGCGGGAATGACTGTTCACGGATTCCCCGGCTATCCACAATCCGATACCATGCCAACTGTCGTTGAAGTATTGAACGGAGAGGGCAATACACCTCCGATTTTTGTCGATACGGTTCCGGGAAGTTTTTGGCGGTATTCCGGCGGAGGTTATACGGTTATGCAATTAATGGTGGAGGATGTTAGCGGGATGCCTTTTGCGGATTTCCTCGACAATACGATTCTGCATCCTCTGGGTATGCACTTCAGCACCTACGCTCAACCCTTGCCTGCCACCTTGCACCCTCAGGCCAGCGCGGCTTATGATCGGGAAGGCGAACTGATCGAAGGACTCTGGCACAATTATCCGGAACAAGCGGCTGCCGGACTGTGGACGACCCCGTCGGACCTTGCCCGTTATTGCATGGCTGTACAACGCATAGCCGGCGGTGCCGAAAATGGAATCCTCAAACCGGAAACCATCCGAATGATGCTCACCAAACACCTCAACAACTGGGGACTGGGACCTGCTTTGCGCTGGGATGGAGATTCCCTGCTTTTTGGTCACGGAGGCAAAAATGCCGGTTTCACCAATAATATGCTGGCTTCTGTCCATCATGGGTATGCCGTGATTGTAATGACCAATGCCGATCAGGGAGGAGATCTGATGAACGAGATCATGCGATCCGTCTCGGCGTATTACGAATGGGGTATCAGCAATCCACGAGTCGTTGAACTCACCAGTCTGAGTTCAGAACAACTGGATCGTCTTTCAGGCCGGTATCTTTTGAGTGAACAAGTTCCCGGTATTGGTGATTATTTCGTCAATTTGTCCGTTAAGGACGGGCAGATCGTTGTCGATGATCCCAACAGCAAAGAAACCAATTACCTTTCTTCCCTGGATGAGTGGCATTACATTGATGTGAACACCGGTGATGAGGTGGAATTTGTTGCCTCTGAAACCTCACCCGGCGGCTTTCAACTCACCTGGAACAAACAATTTGTCTTTATCCAGCAAAACGATGACCAAAATACCGCTGAATGAAAACCAGTTGGCAGGTAAGCAGCAATAAATTCGGGTTAGTACTTTTAGCCCTGGTCTGTGGATGCGGATTGACGCCTGAAACCTTTCCGGATGCCCTTTGTCTGCAACATATTGCCGTCATCGATCCGGTCACCGGCATCCACGAAGATCAGACCGTGGTTATCCAAAACGGCAAGATCCTGCGGGTGGCCGACAGCAAACTCCTGCCATTATCGGGCAAAAATAAAATCATCGACGGGACCGGTAAATTCCTCATCCCGGGCTTGTGGGATGCCCATGTTCATTTTGCTTACCTGGAAGCTCTGGCTCCTTCCATGCTGGACATGTTCCTCGCTTATGGCATTACCAGCGTTCGCGATACGGGCGGCAAACTCAGTATTGTCCAGCACTGGCGTCAAATTGCCCGGGCAAAACCCATGGATGCTCCGCGTGTAATGATCGCCGGTCCGCTGATCGACGGCATCCCCAACGTGTATGACGGCAGTGATGCGGACCATCCGCCTCTATCCGTCGGTATGCATTCGGTCGAAGAGGTGCATGAAGAAGTCCAGCAATTGATTGACGCCGGGGTAGATTTTCTTAAAGCTTATGAAATGCTCACCCCGGAAGAATTTCATGAGATTATCCGCATGGCCCAAGCCCACCATCTCAAAGTAACCGGTCATGTACCATTGAGTATGGATGTACCATCCGCCAGCAATGCCGGACTCAACAGCATGGAGCATCTCAGAAATCTCGAATTGTCCTGCGCCTCCAATGCAGATTCATTGTGGGAGGTACGCCGTCAACTTTTGCAGGAAGGGGTGAATGATCCCGGTGGTGTATTGCGCTCCCGGATCCACAATACAGAGCGGGAAAATGCCATCAATCATTATGACGAACATCGGGCAGATTCGATTTTGCACATTTTGTACCAGAACGAAACCTGGCAAATACCAACCCTTAATCTGGCCAGTGGCAATATCCTGCAACCCTTTCTGTTTCCCGATTATCAGGAAGCTTTCACCTACTTACCGGATACCATCGCTGCCGAATGGATGTCAGAAATCGAGCACTTCAAAAGCTACCAGCCGTCTGCCTTTAACCGGCGATACACCCAATGGTTCCTGGACATGGTAGGCAAGATCAATGCAAAAAAAATACCCATCATGGCCGGGACCGATTGCCCGATTTTTTATCAAC
>JAGQXC010000254.1 GCA_020436785.1 Saprospiraceae bacterium
CACCTGGCCTATTATCCGGCCGGATCCTATTACCGCAAGCACATCGATGCTTTTCGCGGCAGACACAACCGGGTGATCTCGGTGGTGTGTTACCTCAATGAGCATTGGCAGCCGGGACATGGCGGAGAACTGGTCATTTATCCGGAGGGTGGTGCTCCCCAACACATAGAACCCGTGGCGGGGAGAGCTGCTATCTTCCTCAGTGAATCCATTGTCCATGAAGTGCTGGAAGCCCAGCAGCCTCGCTACAGTGTCACAGGCTGGCTGACCCGCACGCCCCTGGGCGCCGGATTTTTATTGCAAGGTTGAGTCAGACCCTTTCAATTAAGCAAATCTTAAGCCGTACGCTGACGCTTTGCAACTGAAAATGAGCGACTTTTGTAACATGCACATCTTGATTGTAGAAGACGAGCCCGGAATTGCTCAATTTCTCAAACAGGGATTGGAGGAAGAATCCTTTGAAGTTTCCGTGGCTTATGACGGAGAAACAGGACTCGAATGCGGTCACCAGGAAGATCTGGATCTGATTCTGCTCGACTGGATGCTGCCAAAGCGAAGCGGGCTGGAAGTATGCCGTCAGTTGCGTAAAGCGTCGGTGCAAACGCCGATCATTTTCCTCACAGCGAAAGATACCGTATCGGAAACCATTGCCGGACTGGAAGCCGGAGCCAACGATTACATCAAAAAACCCTTTCATTTCGAAGAATTACTGGCGCGTATACAAGTACAGTTGCGGCCGGCCTATGAAGTCGAACACGACCAGTTTACCCTGGGAGATATCCTGCTGGATGCGACCGCTCACCGGGTATTCAAAGGGGGGCGGGAAATTACCCTGACCCAAAAAGAATTCGCTTTGTTAAAATACCTGTTACAACACAAGGGCAACGTGTGCGAGCGGACGCAAATCATCCGTGATGTTTGGGACATCCATTTTGATTACAATACCAGTATCATTGAAGTATACATCAATGCATTGAGGAAGAAATTGGATTTGCAAAAAGAAGAAGACGCCATTCAAACCATTCGTGGAATCGGTTATATTGCCAAGGAAGCATGAGCATGACGTTTAAAAACCGCATTGCTTTCAATTACATGGTTGCAACGGCCATTGTGGTTGCCACTGTTTTTGCAATCATTTATTTGATCGTGCATACCACCGTCTATTACAACCTGGACCGCTTTCTAACCTACGAAGCGGAGAAACACCTGGGTGAAATCGTCAACACCCATGATAGCATTCTTTTTATCAATAAAGCGGAATGGGCCGAACGCGAACACCGCGAGGTTCAGGTACAGCCGGTTTTTATCCAATTGACCGATCCGGATGGGCATGTCATGGATAAATCGCCAAACCTGAAGGAACAATCCCTGCAGTTTGATCAACAAAAGACCAATGAAGAGCGGTTCAATGCCCAGCTCAATCACCAATCCATTCGTCAGATCCAGGTACCTTACCGCCCCCTGGGTGAATTGAGGGGATACATTGTAACCGCCATGTCGCGTGAAGATGCCAAATCGCTGTTACGAAATCTGCGACAGGTGCTGCTGATCCTTTTCCCCATTGTTCTGATTGGTTTGTTCATCATTACCCGCATCATTGCCGGTAAGTCCATCCGGCCGATCCGGGTGATTACCGAGACGGCCGATCGGATCACGCGTAACAACCTGAATGAACGTATTAACCCGCCGAAAAACAAGGATGAATTGTTTACCCTCACGGCATCCATCAATCAGATGCTGCAACGCATGGAGGATGCCCTGGAGCGTGAAAAACAATTCACTTCTGACGCATCCCATGAACTGCGGACGCCACTTTCCATTCTGAAAGGGACCCTGGAAGTATTGAACCGAAAAATCAGGACCACCGAGGAGTATCAGGAAAAGATCCAGTACAGCATTGCAGAAATTGACCGTATGTCCCGCACCGTCGATCAGCTGCTCATGTTGGCCCGCTTTGATAAAGACGACAAATTCCTGAACCTGCAACCGCTGTCCCTGCCGGCCATTCTGGATGAGGTTATCAGTCGTAATGCCCAGGGGATCGAGGAGAAAAACCTGAAAATAGCACTGGATCATCCGGGAGATGTCGAAGTGGTCTCGGATCCTTACTACATGGATATGATCCTGGAAAACTTGTTATCCAATGCCATCAAATATTCACCCCGGGATGCACAAATTCTGATCCGGCTGGAACAAGAGGCCGGCCGTGTACGATGTGTCATTCAGGACCAGGGCATTGGTATCAAAGCCGAGGACATGCCCCTGGTATTTAATCCCTTTTATCGTTCGGAGCCACTGTCCCATAAGCAGATAAGCGGCAACGGACTCGGATTATCCATCGTAAAAAAGGCCTGCCAGTTGGCCAACATTCAGATAAGTCTCCACTCCATGGTCAATCAGGGGACAGAAGTTGAGCTGGTCTTCTCAACCTGAATGGTTCCATCCAAGAGACACATTCCATTTCGATTTCCCAGATATTCTTAAGCCAATTTTAAGGGTACTTCCGGGCATCACGGCCTCGAATGCCCCTAATTTTGGGTCTCATAACCGATAAATCCACATGCTGGAAAAAATCATCAATTACAGCATCCATAATAAGCTGATCGTTATCCTTTTTACCCTGGGAATCGTTGGCTTTGGAGTCTATTCACTAACTCAGATACCGATTGGAGCTGTCCCGGATGTGACCAATAACCAGGTCCAGGTCATTACCACTTCCCGCAACCTGTCTACCCAGGATGTCGAAAAATTCCTGACCTATCCGGTGGAATTGGAAATGGCCAATTTACCCGGAGTGAAAGAGATCCGTTCGGTTTCCAAATTCGGTTTATCGGTGGTCACCATCGTCTTTGAAGACCGGATTGGTACGTATTTGCCGCGTCAACTGATTGCGGAAAAACTGAAAACGGCGTCTGAAAAAATTCCTGCCGGATTTGGCAGCCCGTTTATGGGACCGGTTTCCACCGGCTTGGGGGAGATCTATCAATATGTCCTCGATGTAGATTCAGCGTATGCTGACCGGTATACGATCACCGACATACGCACCATCCAGGATTGGATCGTGAAGCGTGCTTTGTCCGGGATTCCGGGTGTCGTCGAAGTCAATACCTGGGGTGGTTATCTGAAACAATATGAGGTCGCCATCGATCCGGAGCGGTTGCGGTCCATGCAGATCTCCGTGACCGATGTTTACGATGCGCTGGAATCGAACAATAATGTGGCAGGTGGCGGTTACATCGAACGGGCCCATGAAAGTTATTTTATCCGCGGGGAAGGACTGGTCAAAACATTGGACGACATCGAAGACATCGTGGTGACGAGCCGGAACGATTTACCCGTCTTCATACGGGATATTGCCCAGGTCGGTTATGGACACGCGAACCGTTTTGGAGCCATTACCGGCAATGGGCAAGGCGAAAAAGTATTGGGTCAGGTGATGATGCTGAAAGATGCCAATTCCAAAGCAGTGATCGACCGGGTCAAGGCACGGGTGGCAGAAGTCGAAAAAACGCTGCCTGCCGGAGTGCACATCAATCCCTTTCTGGAACGCAGTGAATTGATTGGCAAGACGACCAATACCATTGCCGAGAACCTCATCCTTGGTTGCCTCATCGTCATCTTTGTAGTGGTCCTGTTGCTTGGTAACCTGCGCTCCGGGTTGGTAGTCGCCTCGGTGATCCCGCTCAGCCTGTTGTTTGCGCTTTCGATGATGTATCTGTTTGGCGTCGACGCCAACCTAATGAGCTTGGGAGCGATTGACTTTGGGATCATCATTGACGGGGCCGTGATCATCGTGGAATTTATTGCCTTCCGCATTACCCAGGACCGGAAAAAAATTCTATCGGCAAGCAAGACAGAGCAACACCGGCTGGTGGATCATATCACCTTTCAGGGCGCCACCAAGATGATGCGCTCCGCCGTCTTCGGACAGTTGATCATCATCATCGTATTCATACCCATTCTTTCGTTGGTCAATGTGGAAGGCAAAATGTTTCGCCCGATGGCATTGGTATTCAGTTTTGCCCTCATCGGCGCCATGATCCTGTGCTTTACCTACATCCCGGTGGTCTCTTCGCTGTTTTTGAAACCTTCCGACCCAACCCGCCGAACCCTATCCAACCGGCTTATCGAATTACTGGAAAAATGGTATTCTCCCAGCATTATCTGGGCATTGCGACACAAAGGATTGATCCTGAGCGTGGCGGTAAGCTTGATGCTGGGAGTCTTCTATCTGTTCACCCGCATGGGCGGTGAGTTTGTACCTACGCTTGACGAAGGAGATTTTGTCATCCAGCCCGTCCTGAAAACGGGAACATCGTTAAGTAAAACCATCGAGACCATTACCGATATGGAGAAGATCATCAAATCCTTCCCGGAAGTCAAGCAAGTAGTCAGCCGGATTGGAGCGGCAGAGGTACCTACCGATCCGATGTCGATGGAAGAAAGTGATGTGATCATCACCTTGAATGACAAGGATACCTGGACCACGGCGACCTCCAAAGATCAGCTGGCAGATACCATCAAGGCGGCCCTGGAGGTACTACCGGGGATCGAATACGAATTTACCCAACCCATTGAGATGCGATTTAATGAGCTGATCACCGGGGTGCGCGCTGACCTGGCCATTAAAGTCTTTGGCGAAGACCTGGATCTGTTGTTTGACCTGGGCAGTAAAATCAAGGCTGCCATCGAACGGGTACCGGGCGCTTCGGACATTACGCTGGAGAAAGTAGCCGGGTTACCCCAGATGAGTGTCGTCTATGACCGGCACAAGATCGCTAAATACGGACTTAACGTAGCGGACCTGAATAAGATCATCTCCATGGGTTTTGCCGGACTACCTGCCGGAACGGTCTTCGAAGGTGAAAAACAATTTGACCTGGTGGTGCGGTATGACCTCGCTCACCGGCAGGATATTCAGAACATCAAGGATGCCACCATCACCCTGCCCAACGGACAGCAGCACCCCTTGCGTGAATTTGCCACCATCAATTACACAACCGGTCCGGCGAAAATCTCCCGGGACAATACGCGCCGGCGGATCGTCGTCGGGGTCAATGTAAGGGGCCGCGACCTGGAGTCCGTCGTTGAAGATGTCCAGCAAATCATCAACCGCGAGATCAAAATGCCCACCGGTTATACCATTGATTACGGCGGTCAATTCGAAAATTTACGCAGTGCCCGGGCCCGCTTGATGATAGCTGTGCCCATCGCCCTGGTATTGATCTTTGTGATGCTTTATTTTGCATTCAGTTCAGTGCGCGATGCGTTAATGATTTATAGTGCGATCCCATTGGCATCGGTGGGAGGTATCCTGCTGCTTTATTTTCGCGGGATGCCATTCAGCATTTCTGCCGGAGTGGGCTTCATTGCTTTGTTCGGGATTGCGGTTCTGAATGGCATTGTACTCATCGAACATTTCAAAGAATTAAAGGCCCACGGCATTTCCAACATCAACCGAAGAATCATAGTGGGTACCCGGGAGCGTTTACGGCCCGTATTGCTGACGGCAGGGGCGGCCGCATTGGGGTTTTTACCCATGGCGATCTCATCCTCCGCCGGAGCGGAAGTACAACGTCCACTGGCCACGGTGGTGATCGGTGGGTTGATCAGTGCCACACTTTTGACCATGATCGTATTGCCTGTCCTGTATGCGATCTTTGACCGTCGTAAGCGAAAGAAGGTCACGGTTAAACACCTCCTTTGGTTGGGAGTGTTCGTATCATCTGCCACCTGGAGTGCCGGTCAGACCACCCTGTCGCTGGATGAGGCCCTGAAGATGGCGGATGCCAATAATACAGGTCTGCAGGCGACCAGGATGCGTATCGAACAATCGAAGACTCTGATCGGGACAGCAGCCAATGTCGATAAAACGGTGATCTATTATGGCTATGATCAGGCGAATATTGCCGAAAATGGTAAACCGTTGCATGTAGTAGGATTGAACCAGGTCATGCACTATCCTACCGTCTACCAAGCCCAGCGGGAGGTCTTGCAAGCCCAGTCCGTACTCTACGAGCGGCAATATGAGCTGGAGAGCAGGCTTTTGCACCGCGAGGTGGCCAGTGCTTACTTCACGGTGGTTTATTGGCAGCGGGTCAAGGAACATTATCAATACCTGGACAGCTTATACCGGGCCTTTTCAATCGCGGCGGACCGCCGTTATGCGGTGGGTGAAACCAATTACCTGGAAAAAATCACCGCTGAGACCAAACAGCAGGAGATTGATCTGCAACTGCGTCAGGCCACCAATCAGGTTGGCCACGCCTATTTGAAACTCCGGCAGTGGATCCAGACCAATGATTCGCTGATCGTAGCCGAAGGGTCGCTGCCCAGGTTGGAACCACAGGGATTTGATGCTGGATCCCATCCGGCATTGTTGTATTACCGGCAGGCGCTCAATGAAAGCGCACGGCGTGAAGATTTGGCCAAAGAACAATTGAAACCCGATCTTCATCTGGACTTATTTCATGGCATCAATGCCGGACCAAATACCCGGTCTTACGTCGGTGTTCAGGCTGGTGTTGGCATTCCTCTTTGGCGCAAATCCCAGAAGGCCACGATTGCCGCCACAGCCATGGAACAGGACATCCTGGCGCTGGAGGCCAGTAATGAAGAAAAAATCCTTGCTGCAAAATATTTACAACTGGCTACCGACCTGCAACGTTATCAGGACGGATTGGATTATTACCGTCAAAACGGCCAACGGCTGGCTGCCGCCCTGATCGATCAGGGAGACAAGGCATTCAAGAACGGAGAGATTGATTTTCTGCAGTACGTGCAGTTGCTTGAACAGGCTAAATCCCTGGAATTGAATGACCTGGACAACCGGTACCGTTACAATCAGACGGTTATTGAAATGGATTATTTATTAAACGATTAATCAGACGCCACCATGTATAAATCGACCTTCATCTATCTCCTTGTAATCGCCTTGCTGGGGTCTGCCTGTTCATCCAAGGTGGATGCAACTGCAGAGTCTCCCGAAGCATCGGCTGTGTCTCCGGAAGAAGATAACCGTCTGCATCTGACACCAGCTCAATTTGAAGCCGGCGGGATGGCATTGGGCTCCCTGGAGGACTATTCCTTCGCCACCTTTATCCGGTCCTACGGCACCATCGACGTTCCGCCCCAAAGCCTGGCGACTGTTAGTGTTTATTACGGTGGTTACGTGCATAATCTGCGGCTGTTGCCCGGTCAGTATGTACGCCGGGGACAACTCCTGTTTGCTTTGGAGAATCCTGATTTTATTCAGATGCAACAAGATTTTCTCGAAGCAAAAGGTCAATTGATCTTTCTAAAGGGGGATTTCGAGCGTCAAAAAACGCTGGCTGAAGAAAACATTGCTTCCCAGAAGAATTATCTGAAAGCCCAGTCCGACTACCAGGTGACGCTGGTTCGTTTTGAATCCATGAAAAAAAAGCTGGAGCTACTGGGCCTGGATCCCAATCAAGTCAGTCCGGCCAATCTCCAGACATTCGTTCCGATCATTGCTCCGATATCCGGTTACATCACCACCATTCATGCCACCCAAGGTGCTTATTTACAGCCCATGGATGAAGCGGTGACCATTACCAATACGGAGCATATCCACCTCGAACTCGATGTTTACGAGAAGGACATGAATAAATTGCAGGAGGAACAGGAGATCGTATTCCGGCTCCCGGACAGCGATGGTCCCGACTACCTGGCGGAAGTTCATTTGATCGGGAAAGAAGTAGATCCGGAAAAGCGGACCATAAACGTCCATGGGCACTTGCAGGATGAATCGCTGTCTTCGCATTTTGTTCCCGGCATGTTTGTGGAAGCAGACATAACCACCGAACGGACTAAATGCAAGTCGTTGCCGGAGCAGGCTGTCGTTCAGGTGGAGAATCAATACTACGTGTTGCATCAATTACCTGGATCGGATACTGGTTACACGTTTGAACGACGGATGGTTCGCGTCGGCAAGATCGAACAGGGCCGCGCTGAAATTTTGAATGCCGATGAATTTATGCCCGGTGACGTTTTCCTCGTCGAGGGAGCATTTAATATGATCCAGTAAGTCACAATGGCCTGACAAAGGATTGATTTTTTTGAATATTACCTTCCTACCCGTTTGATCGCCTCCAGATTTCTTAATTTGAGGATTGTAAGCCATCGTTGGCTATAAGATCTTTCAACCGTAAGCAATCCGAAGATGAAAGCACAGACCAGGAGGACATTTTTGAAGAATTCCGCAGCCGGCAGCGCGACATTGCTGGCAGGTGGCATATTGCCCGGCGTGCAGGCCGCGAGTTACCGGCGCATCCTTGGTGCCAATGAACAGATCCGTGCTGCCGTGATGGGAGTCAATTCCCGTGGAACGGCTCTGGCGACGAATTTTGCCCGGCAATCCGATTGTACGGTTACCCACATTTGTGACGTGGATTCCCGCGCGATCACCAGGTGCACCGCGGAAGTGGTTAAGCTTCAGGATCAAACGCCCCATGGGGAAGGTGATTTCCGGCGGGTACTGGAAAATCCCGATGTGGACGTGATGGTAATTGCTGCCCCCGATCACTGGCATGCTCCTGCAGCCTTATTGTCCATGCAGGCAGGAAAAAATGTCTATGTCGAAAAACCCTGCAGCCATAATCCCCATGAAGGGGAGATGTTGGTCCAGGCTGCTTTGAAATACAACCGGGTGGTTCAGATGGGCAACCAACGGCGTTCCTGGCCGGCGGTGATGGAGGGGATCAAAGCGCTTCACGACGGAGAGATTGGCAGACCCTATCTCGGCAAAGGATGGTACACGAATAATCGTGCCTCAATCGGGGTGGGAAAGCATAAGGCGGTGCCGGAATGGCTCAATTGGGATTTGTGGCAGGGGCCGGCTCCCCGGCGCGCATTCCAAGACAATGTGGTCCATTACAACTGGCACTGGTTCTGGCATTGGGGTACAGGGGAAGCACTGAATAATGGCACCCACATGATCGACCTGTTGCGTTGGGGTTTTCGAGTTGACTATCCCGTCCGGGTGAGTTCCAATGGAGGCCGTTACCGCTACCATGACGATTGGCAGACTCCGGATACCCAGATCATCACGCTGGATTTCCCGGACAACCTGACCATGACCTGGGAAGGGCGCAGCTGCAACGGCAAATTCGTGGAGGGCAGTTCGGTCGGCGTTCAATTCTATGGCGAAGAAGGCACCCTGCTCATCCCCGGGGGCAACAGCTACACGCTTTATGATCTGGACAATAAAGTCATCCGTGAAGTGAAAGACAACGGCGCCATCGACCCTCGCGATAAAGCCAATCCGGCGGCACAACTTGATGCCCTGCACATTCGCAATTTCTTTGATGCCATCCGTGATGGTCAGTCGCTGGCTGCCGACATCGACTCCGGCCATAAAAGTACCCTCCTGGTTCAGTTGGGCAACATCGCCCAACGGGTGGGACACTCGCTGAACATTGATCCGGCCAACGGGCACATCCTCGATAGCCCGGAAGCCATGACGTATTGGTCGCGGGATTATGAACCGGGCTGGGAGATGAAACTATAACCTCAGCAAGTGGTTGCATTGCTGCAGATCTCCTAGGAGGAATGGTCTCTGGCGAATCATCAAGCTGGTCTGCCCAATGAGCCCATTATACGGAAAACAGACCATTCAAAAAAGTGATCCAAATGAGGTGACCCGGTGGCGGTATTCGGGTATTTTATTCATACCAAGTCTTCTTGCCTTATGGTTTCTAGCATTCAAAAACAACAAGCGGAGAAGTTCCTGACCTATCATCACAATGAAGAGATCTTAGTGTTGTTAAACTCCTGGGACATCGCCAGTTCAAAAATTATTGAGTCTAGCGGATTCAAAGCCGTGGCAACGACCAGTATGGGCGTTGCAGCTTCGTTAGGATATCCGGATTGTCAGATCATCTCATTATCGGAAATGATTAAGGTGACCACAGGAATTGTCCATGCCGTCCAGGTGCCGGTAACCGTAGACATTGAAGCCGGCTACGGAAATAACCTCAGGGAAATTATTGACTCAGTTGGTCAGATCATCAGGACGGGGATAGCCGGCATAAACATTGAGGACAGCCTTGATTTAAGTCCGGTATTAATTGATGAGATGGAATTTTGTGAACGAATAGCAGCCATCCGTGCCCTGGCTGATTCGATGGGCTTTCATTTGGTTATCAACGCCAGAACGGATTCATTTTATACGTCCAAAAGTTCGCCGCGAGAGAAACTGGCGGAATCGATCAAACGTGGCAATAAATACCATGAGGCCGGAGCCGATTGCATTTTTGTTCAACCGGTATGGGATAAAGAAACGATTGCTACCCTGGTTAAAGAAATCAATGCTCCCATCAATATTCTGGCTAACCCTTCCATCGGATCCGCCATGCCCCCATCGGTCGCTGAACTTCAGGATCTGGGTGTTGCCCGGTTGAGCCTGGGTTCAAGTTTAATGAAAGCCACCCTGGCCATTATTAAAAAAGTTGCTGATGAATTGTCGGAATATGGGTCCTACGGTTTATTGATGGACACTCTGTCACCCATGACCGAAACAGCCCTTGCCTATAAAATGGCTACCAGGGATCACTAATTGTATTTAAGGCCAATACCGGAAGCTCATACCACACCGGACATCACATGGAAGTCAAAGCTTTTTCAATTTTTTACGGTCTACTTTGCCCGCATCGTTGAGCGGCAGGTGATCAACAAACGCAAAATGCCTGGGTATCTTGAATTTTGCCAGGCGTTCTTTACAATAATCCCGTATTGAACCGGCATCCCGTAAGTGTGCATCCTTAACCACCAAATATGCTTTGCCTGTCTCACCCCATTGGGGATCGGGTACCCCAATAACGGCTACATCGACCACTTCCGGATGCCCCCGTAAGACGCGTTCGACTTCTGCCGGATACACGTTTTCTCCGCCGGAAATGTACATGTTTTTAATGCGATCCACGACAAATAGATCACCTTCCTCATCCTGCCGGACCAGGTCGCCGGTACGTAACCATCCTTCCGTGAAAGTGTCCCTGGCCATTTCAGGTTGTTCCCAGAAACCGGGGGTAACCATCGGCCCCTGGATCCATAATTCACCGGCATCTCCCGGTGAGACGTCATTTCCCTGTTCATCCACGATGCGGATCCGCACATAAAAATTAGGTTTTCCAATGGAACCGGCTTTGCGGATGGCGTCCGAGTGGTGTAAGGAGGTGAGGTTGGGTCCGGCTTCCGTCATCCCATAGCCTTGCCGGACAAGAACCTGATGGGCATGCCATTTTTGGATAAGCGGCACCGGCATCGGTTCTCCTCCGACGATCAGATAGAGTAATGAACGGAGATCGGTCGTCTCAAACCGGTCTTGTTCGGTCAACATGCGCAACATGGTCGGAACACCCATAAATAGTGTGATGTGTTCTTCTGCCAGCCATTGTAATGCTTTTTCCGGATCAAAACGCTTGCTTAGAAGCACGGTTCCGCCATGGTGTAAAACGGGTGTGACCAGGACATTCCAACCCCCGGTATGGAAAAGGGGCATTACATTGAGGATGCGGCTGTCTGCATTTACCGTAAGAGCCAGGGAGGTGTTGATGCTGTTCCACAAGAGCATGCGATGCGTGTACATAACACCTTTCGGCAAGCCCGTCGTCCCGGAAGTGAAAAGAATAAAGATAGGGTCATCCAACGACAGCACGGTGGCAGGTAAATGGCTTGTTTCTTCCCACGGCAACCCGTCCAAAAGGTCCTCCATGGATTGGATCAAAGTCTGTTGGTTGGCCGGAATAAGGGGATGAAATGGTGCTTCGGCCAGGATTCGTCTAGGGCGGGCAAGCCGGAGAATCGCGGCCACTTCGTGTGCAGCCAAACGGTGATTGACCGGGACCAGTATCCAGCCGGCTTTTTGAGCTGCGCTAAAAAGGATCAGGTGTTCGACGCGGTTTTCAGAAAGAATGACCAGGCGATCGCCAGGGCTAAGGCCGAATTCCCACGAGAACCAGTGAATGAGCCGGTTGGACAGTTCATGCAATTTCCGGTAGGTGATTTGAACACCGGTTTCCAGTTGCTTTACAGCTACCTTCTCCGGAGTATAGGTACCCCACTTTCCGATCCAGTCTGTTGATGGTATGGCCATGGATCAATTTTTCAGAAATGCCTTAAGGTATTCATTGACCGTGAATGCTTGCTCCCATTGTACAAAATGGCCGGCCAAAGGCACCATAAACAGTTGACTTTGGGAAATTTGTTGTTGTCCGGCTTCAGCAATTTGCAGCGTGGTCCATTGGGGATGCAGCAATGGGTTGGGAATCATGCGATCTCGTTCCCCAAAGAGGATCAGCACCGGAAGATGCAGTTGGGATAATTGGTCAAAAACAGGTTCCTGCAGCATGCTCATGATGTTTGCTGAGATCATTTTCGTGTATCGTGAATAATCTTCGGATCGGTAGAGTCGCAGCCGTTCATCGCGCATTGGCTGTGTATCCGGGCCCAGATCGTAAAAATTTTGTTCCATATTCCGCACGAATTGATCGACAGGCACCATCTGTAATAAGTCCGGGCGGTACAATTGAGCGAACCAACTTTTTTCCTGCGGTGAAAATAATTCAAATCCGGCTGGCGCAATCAGTACCAACCGCTCCACCAATTGCGGTCGTTTCAGGGTCAGGTGAATGGCGATCTGAGCACCCATCGAATGTCCTGCCAGCACGACGGTACCTAATTCCAGCCGTTCGATCAGGGCAGCGATGCATTGTGCATAAAATGACATGGAATAGGGATAGTCTGCCTTGCTTGAATCGCCGTATCCGGGAAGATCCAGGGCAATGCACCGGTAATACTGCTGTAGCGTGGTGCAGTTCTTTTGCCAGCAGTGCCGGTCACTTCCGAGGCCGTGAATAAAAACAATTGTCTTTGGACCCTGGCCGGTGTCTTCGTAAGCCAAAGACAAATTAGCCGACAGGTCCAGGCGTTGTAGCTTCATCAATGGTAAAATTACCAATCACTGTTCAGGGGTCCTAAAAAAAAGAACCGGATCGATGGATGATCGTCCGGCTCTTTAACGACCGCTTATTTATTCTATTGACCATCCCGGTCTATCAACCATTTGGCTATGGCCGGAGTCAATAACTTTTGCGATCTGCTTCCTACGAAGACGCCGATGTGACCGCCGGGGAATTCCAGCAGTTCCTTGTCTTTTGAGCCGATGGCATCATGGACAGGAATGGTGGATACCGGAGGTACGATGTGGTCGTCTTTTGCATACACGGTGAGTACCGGCATGGTGATGTTTTTCAATGAAACCTTCTCACCGCCGATCTCAAATTCTCCCCTGATCAGTTTGTTGTTCTGATAAAAGTCCTTAATGAAGCGGCGATAGGTTTCACCGGCTTGTGCAGGACTGTCTGCCACCCATTTTTCCATGCGAAGGAAATTCATCAGTTTGTCTTTATTCTGTGCCACCTGGGGCAGATTGGCAAACTTGCGCGCTTTGTTCATCGGTTTAAGCAGATCAAATCCACTGTTGAGAAAATCACCGGGAACGACGCCACCGAAACCATCCACGATGGCATCGACATCCATGTGTTTGGCCCATAGAAATAACAAACCATTTTCTTCCTTGAAGTCCACCGGCGTGACCGTGGTGATCAGATTTTTGATGTTTTCAGGGAAGAGCGAAGCGTAAATGAGGCTAAAGGTGCCTCCCTGACACACACCGAGCAAATTAATCTTTTCCACCTGGTGTTTGCGGCAGATAAATTCCACACATTCGTGGATGTCTCCGAGGATGTAATCATCCATGGTCTTATAGCGGTCGATGCCACTGGCGTACCCCCAGTCAATCAGGTAAATGTCCAATCCTTCCTGCAGAAGCTTGCGGATAAAGCTGAGATTTGGCTGGAGGTCCATCATTTCCCAGCGATTCACCAGAGCGTAGGAAACCAGAACCGGGGTTTTGGCAATGGCCGGGGTGTCTCTTTTAAAATGGTACAACTGGACTTTACCGTCTTCCCACACCGTCTCCCGTGGAGCGGTGGCGATATCGACTTCATCGATTTCACTGATCTGAAGCAGGGCTTCGGTTGCGGTATTTACATATTCAATAAACTCGTTTGCCATAGTTGATACTTCTTTTGTTTCGTTATTGGATGAATTTTTTGGCTTGTTCTGCCCACTGGTCCCTTTTGGCACGGCCTTGAAAAGATTCCATCAATTCATCGAGCATGGCATAATGTTTTTCAGTTAAGCGAGCCAATTGGCGAAACGATTGAATGCCGATGGCGTTGAGGGTCTCTTCCAGCTTGGGACCGATCCCACTGATCTTCTTGAGATCGTCTTTTGTTCCATTGGTCTCGATACCAGTAGCTTGCAGAAGGCTTGCTTTCAGATCATCCTTTTTTTTTTCATTGACAGGGTGGTCCACCTTGGCCAGACGCATTTCCAGATCACGGATCCGTTTGCGTAGTGCTGCCATTTCTTTGGCCACTTCGTCCGAGAAGGACTTCATCAGGAACGGAGTTCCATCGAAAGCCAGTTCATACAAATGGTCCATTTTACCTTTAAGGACGGCGGCCAATTTGGAAAGTTCACCCTGCATGGTGGCGTAATCGACACCTTCCATCAACTGGATCAGTGATTTCTCCAATTGATTGACGTATTCCTGGAAGAAGGTGTGGTAGTCGGGCATTTTTTTGTCCTGTTGGTACGCGTGATAGAGCGTGTCAAGGGTCTGTGTCAATGCCGGTTGGCTGACTTCAAATACCCTGGTCTGGATCTCCATGCTGCGGATGATGAATGCCAGGTAGGTAAATTGAATTTCTTTCAGCTCTCGGCCCATTTCGACTTCTTTGCCTTTGCCGGCCAAATGGTAGAAGCGGTCAAGACCTTCTTTCATGTGCTGGTTGAGATCCAGCAGACCCTGATAACCTTCTACCGATTTTCCATCACGGTAAGCACTGGACATTTTTGTCCACAGGTCGGTCCAATCCTGGGTAATGCCGGTTTCTTTGTAAAATTCAATGTACTTTTCAAATAATTCATTGGTCTGCCGAATCCAGTCTTCGACATCCTTTACCGGTTTGAATCCGATAAATTTTCCAATGATGTCGCGATAGGCATCCGGGGTAATGATGCGTCCTACACTGTTCCATTCGGTGATGCCATATTCGATCATTTTGTTAAAATAATCCCAGTACCGACCCATGGATTCATAAAGGTCTTTGAAATTGCGCAAGTGAAATTGCTGACTGAATGGCATGTTGTCCAGAATGTTTTTTTGGACCCATTCATTGTTTTTATCCATCCACTCCTGCCAGGACTTCACCGTGAGATTTTCAGCTTTGAAGAAGCGTTTCAGATCTTCGTTTTTCATCCCGTAATGACCGGCAAATTCCTGGTAGAATTCCAGCCATTTTGTCGCAAATTCGGTCTGTGCTTCGGCCCACTTTTTCATATCTTCCGGAGCGCGTTCAAAAGCGTTTTTTAAATTGCCGGTATTCAAAATGGCATCCCAGTATTTTTTTTGGTTGTCCAGCCATTCATCCAACACACCGGTTGGTTCTTCTTTTGGAAGACCGCCGGCAAAGGCATCGGCCATTTTGCGGGTGGTTTCTGTCCACAGGTCAAAGGCTTTCTTTTGACCTTCCAACAGGGTATCGATATTCGTTTTCATTTGAGTTATATTTTAATTCAATGTTGTTGACTACAAAGCTAACTGACCTGGTTTCCAATGGCTACCTTTCCGGATAATCAGAAAGGGTTGACTTTGTGCATCAGTGGGATTTGGTTAAAGCCTAAACCATTGATAATTAATTTTTTAAATCACTAGTTTTAACATCTGGACCATCAATGGCCATTATTCACGCTATTTGCTTAACCGCAAAAGTCCAACCTATGAAATGAGTGGCTTTTATTATTGATATTCAATCATTTAGTCAGATGATTCGCATCATATGGGACGCGAGTCAAGGTTTGTTAATTCGGGACACGACCTGGTAATCGGTAGCAGGGGCTCTACCTTTAGAGGACGAAAAAATTAATTTGTTAATGCTCAAAATTGAACCATGAAACGACTTGAAAATAAAGTAGCCATCATCACCGGTGGTGCCCGGGGTATCGGTAAAGCAACGGCAGAAAAATTTATTCGCGAGGGCGCGGCTGTTGCCATCTGGGACATTGATGCCCAGGCAGGTCAGGCAACGGCGGCAGCACTTGCCCAATCGGGAGGGAAAGCAAAATTTTATTCCGTAAATACCACCGACCTGGCTGCCACGGAAGCAGCCGCAGCTGCTGTCGTCAGTGATTTTGGCCGCATCGATATTCTGGTTAATAATGCCGGCATCACCCGGGACGCTTCGATGAAAAAGATGACCGAAGACCAGTGGAACCAGGTGATCGGGGTCAACCTTACCGGGGTCTATCATTGTACCAAGGCGGTATCCCCTTACCTGGTCGATCAAGGTTATGGCCGCATCCTGAATGCCTCTTCGGTGGTCGGTTTGTATGGAAATTTTGGACAAACAAATTATGTTGCCTCCAAAGCCGGGGTGATCGGAATGACCAAAGTATGGGCGCGCGAGTTTGGCCGCAAAGGCGTAACGGTCAATGCCGTCGCTCCCGGATTCATCAATACCGAAATGATGGAAACGGTGCCACAGACTTATCTGGATGAACTGAAATCGAAAACACCCATGGCCCGGATGGGGGAGGCCGTTGACATCGCCAATGCCTATGCATTCCTGGCGTCCGATGAGGCCTCATTCATCACCGGTACGGTGCTCAGTGTGGACGGTGGACTTATCTTATAAAATGTTAAGGTTGAATGTTGAGTGTTGAATGACCAGGAGGTGACCACCAGCCAGGCACGCATTAACTTTTGAAATCTGGTGAAGCAACAATTGCAAAAATTTACCGCATTTGCCAACCGGCTGTTGCCGCATGAGACGGCTTATCTGCTTTCGATCCAGCGATTTCAGGACGATGAAAGATTAACGATCCTGAAACTAGTGGATGCCAACGGTCGCCATATTGACCAATTCAGCCCTTACGACACCTCCATCGACAAGCGCAAATACAATCACCTGCAAAACTGGATCGAACATTCTTTGCGAGCGGCGGATGTCGATGCACAATTCGAATGGCTAAATGCGATGGAGCAACGGATCATGACCGACTCCATTCAGCTGGAAGAAGAAAAAGAGCTGCTTAAGCATATCCGCAACTACCGGCATCCTGCCTTTTATTTCACTAAATTTTATGAGCTGGTTGAGCATTTCCGGCAATTTTTATTGATCCGGATCCGGTACGATGATTTTGCATTGACCAATGCATTTTTGCAGGAGCATCAGGAAGCTTATGAACGTTCAAAAAAGGTAAGTGTAAAAATCCTGGATGCGACCAAAGACATCGTTGCCCAATATTCGGGTCATGATGCCGAGTCGTTTCATTGGGAGGAGTGGTTAACCAAGGTATTTTACGACGAGTCCAACGACGGATTGAATCGCTATTTGGCCCTGGTACGTCTTATTTTCATCAGTTTCAACTACGGAAAATTTGACATCCTGCGGGATAAATTTGACTACCTCGACCAACAATTTTCGCATGGTAAATATTATTCCAAACGACTCCTGCTGAATTATTATAACAACCGGCTTCTATATCATTCTCACTTTAAGGAGTATGAGAAGGCCGTTTACTATGGGTATTTATCCATTCGTAGTAAAAACCATGATTACATCCATTACGTCAACAACCTTGTTGCGGTCCTGCTGCGGTTAGAACGCAATGAAGAAGCGCTGGAATTACTAAAAAAAGCATCCGTAGAACTGAAGCATACCGGCAACATGCACAGCCGCATTGGCTTTGTTTCGTTTTACCTGGAGGCATTGAATAAAAACAAACGATACAAAAATGCCGAAAGTTACGGGGATACGTTTTTACAGGCTTATGCCAAAGAAGTATTGCAATACCGCTGGCATTTATTTTTCTCCGTATACCTTGAAGCTTTAATGCACCGACAGGCTTATGCAAAAATGTTGGAAACAGAAATGCATTATAAGCTGCTGGAAAAAGACAAAGCGTATCAGGCTAAAGCCAATTACGTTCCAACCATTCCACTTTATACCGATGTCGCGGCGTATAAAGAAGGTTTCCTTGGCCGTAAGGATATCATCGATCAATGGACTCAATGGGTCGCTGATTCTATGGAGGAGGATACCAGCCGGTCCGGTGCCTTGTTCAAATTGCTGAAACAATTACAACCGGTCATCCCGGAGATCATCAATTATTTGCCAAATGTCCGGGTATGACTGGGACAGGCAAGCCAGGTTGAGGTAGAAAGATTTTTATTTAATGGAACATCGTGATCCGATTGCTTGGTGGGGTGAACAATGGATGCGTTAGCGCTCCTTAATCGGAAGACAAGATCATTAGAGCGAGTTGGAAAGGAGGGTCCCGGCAAAGTACCCGTGAAATTGTATATTCAGCAGATCAATTAAAATACCGCACCGTGAAGCAATCGCGCCGATCATTCATCCGTACCGCCGGCCAGGGCCTGGCTTGGTCTGCCCTCCCGTTTGGTTTGTCCGCGGATCAACATTTTAATCCGCATCTTCTGAATTTACCGGAGGATGATCCATTAACGATTGGCATCATCGGGGCGGAGAATTCCCATACCGCCGCATTTGGCAAATTATTTAATATCGAGAAAAAATTCCCGGGAGTACACGTCGGGTACGTCTGGGGCGAGACCGCCGAGTTTGCCCAAAAAGCCAGCGAACAAGGCCAGATCCCTACCATCGTACAGGATCCTTCGGAAATGCTGGGTAAGATCCAGGCGGTGATCGTGGACCACCGCCATCCCAGGTACCATCTTGCTGCGGCCTTGCCGTTCATCGAAGCGGGCATCCCGGCATTCGTCGATAAACCATTTTGTTATCGCGTAGACGAAGGCAGATCCTTTCTGGCCCGTGCCCGTGAATTGAATACGCCGGTGACCTCCTTCAGTTCAATAGCTTACAGTTCGGCGACTTTTGATGTCCGTGACCAGGTACAGGAAATGGAAGGAGAGATCAAACAGATTATCGGCTCGGGACCGGCCGACCTGGACTCGCCCTACGGGGGCATTTTCTTTTATGGGGTCCATCTGGTTCAACCGTTGATGTTTATCTTCGGAGAGGACATCCACCGGGTGCGGGTCACCCGCCAGGGCAAATCGGCCACGGCGACGCTGGC
>JAGQXC010000255.1 GCA_020436785.1 Saprospiraceae bacterium
ATAACGCGTTGAGTGGTTGAAATATTAATAAAAAAGATCATGCATTTGTTTGAAAATCAGTATTTTAAAGAAATAACGACAAATCTTAAAACTACTGATATGCATGATCTCAAGTCAATTTACACAAAAATACGCAGGACTCTAAAGACAGTAGCCAAAGATTGTTTTGATTCCGTGGGCAATCATCGATTCTATCCCAATGCACCATCCATGTCAGATCTGGAAATAATAAGCCTGACTTTAACGGCTGAAAGCTTACAGATAACATCTGAGAATCTTCTGTGGTCTAAGATCCAAAAGGACTATCCTATGCTCTTTCCAAACCTTGTTCACCGCACCTCTTATAACCGAAGAAAGAAGGCCCTGCGACATGTTTTTTTGATGTGTACAGAGCGCCTTGCATTACCTATTGTAAACGAAAGCGATTCCTTCGTAATAGACTCCATTCCGGTTCCCACCTGTAAAATTATTCGGGAAAAACAATCCAAAGCTTGCCGGAGACCCGAAATGGACGAGGTGCTGTCCAATAAAGGTTTCAACGCAATTCTCGGGGGGTATTACATCGGCTATAAAATTCATTTAATTACCACGGAATCAGGTGTATATAGAGATCTTTTAGTCACTTCAGCGAGTGTCCACGACAGTGCTTTTTTAAAAGAGATCTCAATGGACGATAAACATCTTTTTAACCGGGAATTATTGGGAGACCGAGCATATATTGGGCAATCCACTCAACTACGCTTATTTGAGGAAACAGGTATCATCATTCAGGTCCCTTACCGAAGAAATCAAAAAGACTATCAAACTTACAAGCCAATCCTTAAACTAAAGCGTAAAACCATTGAAGTGGTCTTTTCTCAATACTGTGATGAATACAACATCAGACAGAATTATGCTAAAAGATTTGATGGGTTTGAAATCCGAATTATCACCAAGATCGCAGCGAAAACCTTTAAGCAATACTGGAATTATTTAAACAATCGTCCCATAAACCAAACAAAACATGCTTTGGCTGCTTAACCACTCAACGCGTTATTTATAATCAATATCAAGATTACCACATAAATCCCGCATTAATCATTAACATAGATTCCGGGTCCTTGGACAATCTAAATATTGCAATACTTTCAAAAAAAGAACATCCGGAGCTGGCAAAGTCTATTGCGGATCTCACTGGTCTTTCCATTTCCAAGATATTTGTTTTTCAGCCAGCCAGTGGAGAATCGCTTTTCGATACCCTTGTCATAGATGAAAACAATATTGAAAGCAGCATATTTACATTGCTGTTAGATCAAAATCAGAAAATTTATTATGCCGGTCCGAATCGCTTTGCATCAATTTATGCCGGCTTACAGGAGTTAAAAGAAGATCATCAATTACAAAATTCAAAATTGATGCAAAACTTCTTCATGTATGGAATAGGAATCCTCACTTTATTTTTATTGATTATATTGATCTTCCGTTTGCGTGAGCGATTTATCTACCGCGAAAATGCCAGAAAATACCAACACTTACAGCTCAAATGGCAAGCTTTGACTGGCCAGCTCAATCCACATTTTTTGTTCAATAGCCTTGCCTCCATCCGGGAGATGATCGATCAAAATCATACCGATCAAGCCGGAAACTACATTCAGACCTTTTCTAATTTTTTACGCAGTATCCTCAAAGCCAATCGTTCCAGACGAATACCACTGGAACAGGAACTGGAATTCGCCAAAAATTACCTTCAGCTTGAGCAAATGAGGTTTCACTTCAATGTACACTGGAACATTGACCCTTGCCTGGATACGTTAACCATTGAAATACCACCATTATTGATCCAACCCTATCTGGAAAATGCCATTAAACATGGCATCGCCGGTCAGGACACCGGAGAAATCAACATTGAAATTAAGCGCAAAGGCCAACTTCTTTACATCAGCATCTCCGATAATGGAAGAGGGATGCCTGCTAACGTTGAACCAACCGGATTAGGACTATCAATCGGCAAAGAGCGGCTGGAAACACTCTATGCCAACCGGGCTAAGATCCACTACACCACTGCCTCCCCCGCTTTGCAGGACAATAAAGGCACAAAAATCGAGGTATGGATTCCCATCGAATAATCCACGCTGCCTGGATCGATGATGAATCATTCAACCTGGAATTTGGCAAGCGCCAGATGGCGACCCATTTTCAGGAAATTAATTGCCGCTTTTTCCAACATCCTGAAAGTGCGTTGCAACACATGAATCAACATCCGGTAGACTTGTTGTTCCTGGACATTCAAATGCCTGATTTGAATGGGTTCCAATTGCTGGAACGCTTAATTTCTCCCTTGCCGGTCGTTATTTTCGTTACGGCCTATGACGAATATGCCATCAAAGCCATCCGCTTTTCAGCTCTGGACTATCTCCTAAAACCCGTCGATATCAACTTATGGAAAGCCGCCACCCTGCGAGCCGTCCGCCGGATTCAAAACGACCGCCAATCCGAACAGCTTCAATCCATGATCGACCAGTTACGTCACAAGAAACTGGAAAAGCTCGCTTTGCCTTCTCTGGATCGCATCGATTTTGTTTCCGTAGAACGCATCATTCGCTGTGAAGGCCAAAACAATTACACGCACATTTATACGATGGATGGTCATTACCTGGTCAGCCGGACCCTCAAAGATTATGAGGAGATGCTCAGCGATTCGGGCTTTGTCAGGGTTCACCTTTCGCACTTAATTCAAATAAGTCAGGTGAAAACACTGCGGAAAAAAGATGGAATTCAACTGATCCTTTATGATGGAACCAGCATACCGGTTGCCAGGTCCCGCCGCGAAGAGGTATTGGCAGCGTTGGGACTCTGATGAGTTTAATCTAATTTTTTATCCATTTGACAATCCATTGCGCTCTGTCCTGGCATACCTTTAAAAAGTAAGTCCCCGTAGGCATCACCTTGTCATCAAGATGGACTTCTACCAATTGTTTTCCTGCCAATAATTCTTTTTGCTGTCGATCATAGACCCTCCCCATAAGATCGATGACGGACAGTTCCACCTTGCCTGGTACCGGCAAATCCAGACGCACATTAATGACATCCGTGACTGGATTGGGAAAGACATAGACCTCTCCTTGCTGGGTCCCGATGTCCGTCCCGGTTGTTCCAGGTGCCTTTAGCGCGGAGAATGCAGAGGATCCATCACCGGCATAGGCGATCTTTCCATTGGAAGTGGCATAGGCCGGATCAAAATCACCGGCGCCCGGAAAACCGGTCAACCGCACCGGGGTGGCATGGCCTACAATGCGAAGGGTATACAAATCGTACGATGCCAAGCCTCCGCCTCCGTAATCTGCGTGAAACACAAGTTGATTTTGGGATATCCAGTCCGGCCTTCCTTCATCATTGGCTGGTGTACTTGTCACCGCGACTGGCGATCCAACCGGGCGCAATGCACCATTTAATCTGATCCGGAAAATATCCCCACTGGATACATAAGCCAACGCCCGGTCGTTGGGTGCAAAGCGGGCATTTTCACCATCAGCGATCGCAGGCCCCACCACTCCGGACTCCGTATCCAGAATATGGATCCTTCCGGTGCTGGCACGGGTAAAGACGACATAACGGCCATTTCCGGTTCGATGTGAAAATTGAGCATCATAAGCGTCCGTAATCAACAACGTTTTATAACTACCGGTACGATCCGTAGTATACACCGAAAAATCCTGATCAAACAACAAGGTATTTCCCGATGGATGCCAGGCTGGATTATTGGCCAGATCAAAGTCCGGTGAAGGGAATATGTGGGTCAATGCCCCATTGCTGATGGCTATGGTTTGACCTGACCCGGTAGTTACGTCAAACGCCATGAGTTTTCCATTTGGTGACCACGCCGGATTGAACTCACCTGTCCCATTCAGGGTGGCCCATTTAATGTTTGACCCGGTCCTCGGATTATAAACCCAAATGTCGTATTGATTCA
>JAGQXC010000256.1 GCA_020436785.1 Saprospiraceae bacterium
TCGTTCCGGGGGAGCAACTGCAGCCTTATGCCCATGGAGGCCGTCTGAATTTCATTGGACGGCACCTGAATGCCACCTGGGAACACGAATGGGTTGGGTCCGATTACACGGCCCGGGTGGGTTTTGTGCCACGCCACGATTATTGGCAGGTGAGTCCCAAGGTACAGACCTTCTTTTATCCGCAGCGTGGGATCATCAATAATCACGGTCCCGGCATCGAGTGGTCCACCTACTGGAAACCCGGATTTGGCCGCTCCGATCAGGAAATCATGTATTATTGGGAAATGGACTTTCGCGGCACCCAGACGTTGCGGGTCGGAGCCATCCAGTCGTTCATCCATTTATTTGAACCATTTGATCCCAGCCGGACCAACGCCACCCCACTCCCGGGTGACCGCGATTACCGGTTCACCTATTTCGGGGCGGTTTATAAATCGGACCAGCGCAAGGCGGCCTATTTTCAGTTGACGCCCCTTTTCGGTCCGTTTTACAATGGCAACTATTTATCCCTGGATGTACAAACCGTCTTCCGCTTCCAGCCTTACGCCACCCTGGCAATCAATGGAAATTTTAACCGGTTGCGCTTTCCGGAGCCCTATGCCAGTCGCAATGTGATCCTGTTTGGTCCCCGCCTGGACCTGACCTTCAGCAAAAAGCTGTTCCTGACTGCATTCTTCCAGTACAACGACCAGGCGGAGAACATCAACATCAATACCCGGCTGCAATGGCGCTTCAAGCCGGTATCCGATTTCTATCTGGTCTATACCGACAATTACTACACCGACTTCGCGGCCAAGAACCGGGCGGTCGTCGCCAAACTCACCTACTGGCTGAATCTTTGAGTTGTGGCAAAAAAAGGAGTATTAGTAATTAACCACAGAGTCACTTGGTCTACTGACGCTCTACTGACGCTCGTTCCTCGGTCAGCATCGGTCAGCATCGGTTGGCATTCGGTCAGCAATTTATTCGACAAAGGATTGCATGGAGTTTTCTGGATGAATTAATCCATTCGTCGATAGGAGTCCAGGCGAATACGAATAATGTTCCTTTTTAAGCCAACATTGTTCGTTCATCCTGACAGTTTGGTATAAAAACTCCTTTAAAGCTGTGCAAAACGCTGTGTAACTCTGTGGTTAAATAATTAAATACCTACTTACCTCTCCCTAGCATCCAACCGGCTACTCCTCCGGCAATACCCATGATCACCGTGAAGATGACGATGTCCAGGATGGAACCTGCGAGTGTGGTGATGTTGGAGGTGGCATACATGGTCAGGTCAAACGCTGCGACCGCCAGTAATCCGATGATGGCGCCGCCTTTTAATCCGCCCATGAAGGTGGAGATGTTGGCCCACATACCGAAAATGTAAGCCAGCAGAAAACCCCAGAGCAGGTTCCCTACGATCAGGGCCCACCACACCATGGCATCCATTTCACGCATCACCCCGGTCGCCGTGCCGGTCATGCCTTCCATGGTATTCATAAAGATCACGCCGTAGAATAAGTAACCCAGCAGAAAGACTGCGATCCCTGAAACCAGACCGCTGATCAGAATTTTGTTCGTTCCCATAAATTGTTGGTTTTATGTCGTAATGAAATTGATTGAAGACGTTGGCAGGAACGGGATTTAGTTGATTTCTTTCCAGAAACTGGCGATGCCACTGATGGCGGCGCATAGTAAGGTCAGGGAACCAAAAGACCCCAGATCGGCGGTGAGCGCCATTGGCGTGGCTGCGGAGGCTGACAGGCCGGTTTTCAGATAGAGAAACAGGGTGGTTAAGCCTGGTATGGTCCCCGTTGCACCGGTGCCATTTCCGAATGCAAGCAGAGGATGCGACAATATACCGGTGATCATTAAGCAATAGATGGTACAGCCTGCGACACTTGCGGCAATCCCGGCGATCACACCGCAAAGAATAATTTTACGAACTGGCATGACGATGGTTTGGTTTATAATTCGTCATTTCAGCCAGATTTACAATGTTAATATCGTAATTCGTCGCGATATCACCTAATAAATTTTTTATCGGTGTCGAAATACGAAATTACCTTGGGATGAATGAGGCCGTTATTTGTGCTGAGAGGTCCCTGGTACATTTCGTAACTTAGGGCAAAGCAAAAAAAATCCAATGCATATTGCGGTTGTTGGTATGGGGCGGATGGGTCAGACCCATGTGAAATCCCTGGCGCTGAATTTTCCGGACATCCACTTGCATGTGGTGAGCGGTCACGATGAAGGACACGCGTACGCACGGCGATTCGGGGCGGAGCATCATTATACCGATCTCGACGAAGCGTTGGCTCATCCCGAGGTGGTCGCTGTGGTCATCTGCAGCCTTTCCGACCATCATGTCGTCCAGGTCGAAAAGGCCATCCGCGCCGGCAAACATGTCTTTGTGGAGAAGCCGCTGGCTATGGACCTGAATACCATCCGCCGGCTGGATAGAATGACAAAGGAACGCAAGGTCCATCTGATGGTAGGCTTCAATCAGCGTTTTGATCCGACCTGGTCACGCATCCAGGAACAGGCAGCCAAGGGCAAGATCGGTGAGATCCGGTTGATCCAGATCACCAGCCGTGATCCGATTCCACCCTCGCTGGAGTTTGCGGAAGCTTCCGGAGGGTTGTTTCTGGACATGATGATTCACGATTTTGACATGGTCCGCTTCGTCTCCGGTCAGGAGGTCAGGGAAGTTTATGCCAAGGGGGCGGTGAAGGTGATGCCGGAACTGGCGCAGTTGGGGGATGTGGATACGGCGGTGGTGGTATTGACTCTGGAGGATGGATCGATGGCGGTGATTGACAATTGCCGGGAATCCAAATACGGTTATGACCAGCGCA
>JAGQXC010000257.1 GCA_020436785.1 Saprospiraceae bacterium
CTACTGCATTTTCGCCTACGGTGATGCCAGGCAAAATGGTCGCCCCGGCACCGATCCATGCATTCCGCCGGATGGTGACCGCCGCTGGGATCAGCGTTTTGCGGGTTGCCATTTCAACCGGATGATTTTCAGAAGTGATCTTGACATACGGGCCAATCATCACATCATCTTCTATGGTAATGCCACCCAGATCCAGGAAACTGCAGGCATGGTTGATAAAGACGTTTTTACCCAAGCGGATAAATTGGCCCAGGTTGGTAAAGAAGGGAATGAATACTGTGATTGATTCGTCGATTCTCTGATCTAGGAGCTTTCCCAACCGCTCCCGAGATTCTTCGATGGAAGAGGAGGCATTCAGTTCAGCGACATATTTCATGCGCTGTTGAACCGCTTGAAGGATCTCAGCGTGTTGAGGGTCATTCATTGGGATGTGCTCACCTTGCCTCAATCGTTCAAAAATGGTCCTGGAATACATATCAGGTCTTGATTGATAATCACCGGGCAAAGGTAGATGACCCGCAACTTGTCAGCTAATGATTATCAAAGCAATGTGTATGAATTTCAAACCGGCTCGGCCGCAGTTTGCAGGCTAACAGAGTGGGATGAATTCGCCTTAGCCAATCGCCCTGTCGGGCTCTTGGAGGCTCCCAGATCCCTCTGCTCCTTATGTCGGTCGGGATGAATTCGCCTTAGCCAATCGCCCTGTCGGGCTCTTGGAGGCTTATTCAAATAGTTTTAGGTAAGGCTCAAAAATAAAGACACGATTCCGGCTTTGGCCGGTGGTCTCTTTTAGTATACCGGCATCTACAAAGCTAGCGATGAGATCATTGGCTGCTTTGGGACTGAGTTTACAGACTTTTTCTACCGTTTTCACCCGGATCATGGGGTGCTCAAAAAGATGATTGATCAATTGAAGGCCTGATGAAATTCTTCTACCCCAATTGGTTTTTATCCTCTTCTCCAGATCATTTTTCAAATCTAATAGGTTGGAAAGAGTAGTGGTTGCCTTATCTGATGTTTGGGCAATACCCACTAAAAAATATTTGAGCCATTGCAAAAGATCGTTTTGTTTTCTCACCTTCATCAGGTTATCGTAATAAAGGCCACGATCCTCTTCGAAAAATGCGGATAAATGGAGTAAGGGTTCAGCTAATAGTTGTTTACTCACCAGAAAAAGGATATTAAGCAAACGCCCAATACGTCCATTACCGTCGAGAAAGGGATGAATCGTTTCAAATTGATAATGTGCAATACCAATTCGGATCAAGGCCGGAACCTGAATGTTTTCATTGTGGAGAAAATTCTCCAGATCTCCCATCAAAGCTGAGAGGTGATGATGAGCTGGAGGTATAAATACAGCATCGGCCAGGCTTTTTCCACCAATCCAATTTTGGCTGCTTCGAAATTCCCCCGGCGACTTGTGCTCACCTCTGGCACCTTCCAGCAATATTTGGTGCGTACTCCTTAATAACCGGGAAGACAAGGGTAAATGGTCCAATTCTTCTATCGCCCGATTAAGGGCTCGAATGTAATTATTCACCTCTTTCCAATCATCCCGGCGCTCTGGGTCTATCTCCTCCTCCGGAAGTAAAGCCTCGTCAAAATCCGTTTTTGTCCCCTCTATTCGACTAGATACAACAGCCTCCTTGGTTACATGAAGTCGAATGAAGAGGCTGATATTGGGTACACGATGTGCATAGGCATTCAATTCCCCAAGTTTGAAGGATGCTTTTTCCAA
>JAGQXC010000258.1 GCA_020436785.1 Saprospiraceae bacterium
ATCCCTGGGATCGCAATGGGCCAGGCAATCCGGCCGGCACCCTGATGTGGCACAACGATGGGACGGAGATCTACACCTATACCCGGGGAAATAATGCCTACGCCTACGAAGATACCTCCGGGGCAAATCCCATTTTGCCGGCGCCAGGTATTCCGAATGGCCGCTATTCTCCGGACGGGGGAGCCAGCCTGCAATTTGATTTCACGCTTGACCTGAACAATCACCCAAGAACCAACATCGATGCGGCCATCACCAACCTCTTTTTCTGGAACAACCTGAATCACGACATCTTTTACCAGTACGGGTTCGATGAAGCCGCTGGTAACTTCCAGATGGAAAACCTGGGTAGAGGAGGTCTAGGTAATGACCCAGTGCGAGCCGAAGCCATGGATGGGTTCAGAATTGGATCCAGAAATAATGCAAATTTTTTTACTCCGAATGACGGAATGGCCCCCCGGATGCAGATGTACATCTGGGAGTCCGTGGGGGTGCCTCAATTTACCCTCAACAGTCCTTTTATGGCCCCCTTTCAGTGTGTTGAGAGTAGCTTCAGTGCCAATAATAAACTGGCTAATGTCGGTCCGGTAACCGCCAATGTTCTTTACGTAGGTGGAACAGGTTGTGGACCTGTTGATTATGCAGGATTTCCTCCCGGCACGATTGCCATGGTGGACCGGGGAGATTGTAATTTTACGCAAAAGGCTTTGTTTGCGGAAGCATCCGGCGCCATTGGACTTATTGTGGTGCAAAACAATGCCGGAGCTCCTATCGCGATGGGTGGAACAAACAATGCCATCACGATACCTGCCGTCATGATCAGCCAGGCTGATGGTGCTCTGATCAAAGCGTTACCCAATGTCAATGTGACCATGTCTTCCTCCGGAATGCTGGAATACGAGATTGGTGATCTGGACAATGGCATCATTACTCACGAATATGGACATGGCATTTCCAACCGCCTGGTGGCTGGGCCAAACAATACTTCCTGTTTAGGTAATGCCGAACAAATGGGTGAAGGCTGGAGCGATTATTTTTCGCTAATGTTGACCACGGATTGGAATACGGCAACCCCCTATGACCGGAGAGGTATTGGTACGTATGCCTTAAATCAGCCAGCCAATGGTTTTGGCATTCGTCCATTTCCCTATTCGTATGACCTGTCGATCAATCCGGTTACTTATGCCGATGTAGCAAATGCGGGACTGCTATCCCAACCGCATGGAATCGGTACCGTTTGGGCCAGCATGCTCTGGGATATGACCTGGAACATCATTAATCAAGTGGGGAGTGCCGATCCGGACATGTACCATGGCCTGGGCGGCAACAACATTGCTCTGCAGCTTGTTGTCGATGCGCTTAAATTGACACCCTGTAATCCCGGTTTTGTTGATGGCCGGGACGCCATCTTGCTGGCTGACCAATTACGATATAATGGTCTCTACCATTGTGCGATCTGGGATGCCTTCGCCCGTCGAGGCCTTGGTATTGGTGCAAGTGAAGGCAGTCCGGAAGATCGCTTTGACGGAGTGACCTCCTTCAGCACCGATACGACCGTCACCGTTTCCAAGACCATCAGCCCTGCGGTGATCCGGGAGGGCGAGACTGGAACCATTACGATTTCCCTCTCTTGTGGTTGCGAAAATGGAAGCAACAATGCATTGGATGTCGAAGACATTTTAGGCGAAGGCCTCACTTATGTGAGTGGAGGTACCCTTTCAGGCGATACCGTTAGCTTTCCCCCGATTGTCTGCGCGCCAAATACCACCGTCAATGTATCGTACCAGGTTACCGCCGACAGTTGTTCCTGGGCAAGCCCTTCCCTCCTTTTTTCGGAAAACGCTGAAGGCTCCACGATGGTCATGCCGGTTAACTTAGGTGGCCCGGCCAATTGGTCAAAAACCAGCACCGTCGCTCATGGCAATGGATCCTCCTGGTTCGCATTGGACTATGACCAGACCTCAGACAACGCCCTGGTGATGGTTGAGCCGGTATTGGTAACCGGCAATGCAGAACTTTCATTCTTCCATCGCTTTGAAACCGAAGGAAATTTCGACGGTGGGGTGGTGGAATACTCCCTCGATGGGGGTGGCAGCTGGCTGGATGCACAACCGTATTTTATCCAGAATGGATACAATGGTTATTCCCATCCTTTTTTCAGAAGTATGTTTAATGGATACAGCCCGTACGTTTTTGGAATCGATGACTTTATCGAATCCAGGATTACGCTTAGTCCGTTTATTGGCCAGAGTGTCTTGATCCGGTTCCGGTTCCTTACAGATGCTTTTTCCGCGTCAACGGGAATCAATGGGTGGTCTATCGATGACATCACCATTAGAACGGTGAACACGGCCATAAATAAGACGGTAGTCTCCAGAGGCGGCGTGCCGGAAGATTCGGTCCTGTGTTCCATCCCGATTGGATTACCACGTCAGTCCGATAATACCTTTACCTGCCACGACCGTGTCAATATATCACTCAACAGCCAATGTTTGCGCCAGATTGAACCCGAAGAGCTGATTACGACCGCCGAATGTGCCAACCACCTGCTGGTGCAATTATCGTATCCCAAAGGTACTACGACCTTAGATCCGGCCAACTCCGTCGATGTCTCCCACGTCGGCGCCGAAATGACCTACCGGGTGATTGATCTAGTTAACAATAATAGTTGTTGGGGAACCATCAAGGTGGAGGACAAATTTCCTCCCATCATCGAATGTGCGAACACGACCGTTTCCTGCCTGAATGCAGAAACAGCAGCAGCCAATGTAAAGGTGGCAGATAATTGCAATGCTTATGGAGACCCAAAAGTTGAGATTCTCCAAAGAAAATGGGAAAGCTTTGATTGCGATGCCGACTCCCCGCTAAGCGGTTATGTGGCAAGGGTTATCCGGGCAACTGACGTGTGGGGCAATTTTGTGGAATGCCATGATACCATTTTCATCATCCGGGAATTCATTGATGCCCTCGTTTGTCCTGATGATGTGGAGGTCGAATGCACCAATACGGTAATTCGTGACAATAAAGAGGTGGAGCTGCTCTGGAATGCCGGCAAAGATGGAGACACCTACCTGGACGATCAGGGTTATGCGCACCCCTGGCCAACCGATGCTTCCGGATATTTTCCGGCGCCTCACCTGGTCAGTATAGTGACCGGCCAGCCGGATGCTTACTTTTTGCCCGGTCGTTCGGATTCAGGACCTGTTTTTGACAAGCAGGGTAAATGCCAGATTTTGTTCGATTATGAAGATCACGTACTGCCGACCTGTGGAAAATCCTACAAAATCCGCCGGACCTGGCACATTTACGATTGGTGCCGGGGTACCGAAGCGACTTGTACTCAGTGGATAAAAATTAAAGACACCGAAAGTCCGGTAATTGATTTAAAATACCTGGGAAGCAGCAACCGGTATGAATTGTTGTCAAGCGATGAAATCATCGCTTCAGAAAAGAGTATCGGTATCAACTTGCTGGGACCGGTGGGACTCTATTCCATAGGTAATGGGCACTTCCTGGTGAC
>JAGQXC010000259.1 GCA_020436785.1 Saprospiraceae bacterium
CGCCTGCTCTACTTGCTCCAGACTGACCGATTCAGGCCAGGGATCTTCCGGTACCACATCACCCATGGGCCAAGGTGTCGAATCCGCTTCCGGCAGATTCTTCTGTATCGACACCGGTCTGAAATACACCGAATCAACCCCTTCCGGGAGGGTCACACAACCCTGGTCCCCGTAATAACGGGCTACCCGTACCGTACCATCCGGTAAGGTCAACCGGACTTCCTTTTTTTCTTCATCAATCACCCGGTTTACGACATGGGACCGGTATTGATACGGAGCACTGAAGTAGCCAATGTTCTCGGCCGCAAAGTCCGCATCAAGGCCGGTAATAAATACTGCGGAACATAAAATTTTGGCGAAACCCGAAATGTGGTGAGAAAGTGCATTCCCTGGCGGTGCCTCATAGGGCGTATTCATCTCAAAAGAATCAGCACGGGCGATCAGTTGGGCTTTGGTGGCTACTGCGACACCAGATGAAGATTCTCCGTTTGGCTCTGTACAAGCCAGGTAACTGATAACGATGAGCAATGCTCCCAGACGGAATTGGCGCAAAATATCCATAAACAACAGGTTCCTGATAAAGCTACAAATAAAGAGGATGCTCACCCGGATTGGAACCGCTGATCATGCACAAATTGTTATTTTTCCCGGGTTGGATCGTTTACATCATGACGGTTCCACCTCCTGCTGGACCACCATTGCGCTCAACGACCCTCCAATGTTCATACAAATCAACGCATCAACAAATAACCTGATAGACAGAAAATACAACCCTATTCCCATTGATTATAACACAGCGAAATCCTGACACCAGGTTGATTTTTGATTGACGATTTTTGATTTTTGATTTTGACCCTACACCCTGACACCAGTTGATTTCGGATTGTGGATTCTTGATTTTTGATTTTACCTGGCTATTTATTCAAATCAACAAATACACAGATCTACAGATAAACAAATAAACAGATATACAACCCTAGCCCATGGATTGAGGATTTTTGATTTATGATTTTGACCCGAAACCGTGATACCCCTACACCCTGAAACCTTGAAACCAGGTTGATTTTTGATTGACGATTTTAGATTTTTGATTTTGACCCTACACCCTGACACCAGTTGATTTCGGATTGTGGATTCTTGATTTTTGATTTTACCTGGCTATTTATTCAAATCAACAAATACACAGATCTACAGATATACAGATATACAATTAAACAAATAAACAACTCCCACCTACACCGTCTTCCGGTACCGCCAAACCGCCAGTCCATTAAAAAAAATCCCGAAAGCTCCGATGATGCCTACATAGGGCAGGATATCCATAAAACCACTGCCCTTAATCATTACGCCGCGTACGACCTGGATCATGTAGGTCACCGGGTTGGCATAAGCGATGACTTTGGCCCAGCCAGGCATGCTCTCCACCGGGGTATACAATCCACTCATCAGAATGAATACCATGACAAAAAAGAACGACACAAACGTGGCCTGCTGCTGATTATCTGCAAAGGTTGAAATGAGCAATCCGATGCCCAGGACGGCGACCAGGTAGAAAGCTGAAAATGCGTAGACCACCCATAAGGGGCCGACGGAGACAATGCCATAAATCAGGTAGGCGACAATCAGGCCGATGGTCAGAGTGATCATGCCCAATACCCAAAAGGGAATCATTTTCCCCAGCAAAAACTGGTATTTTTTGATCGGTGTCACGTTGATCTGCTCAATGGTTCCCGCCTCCTTCTCCTGCACGATGTTCATCGATGCCAAAAAACTGCCTACCATGGTGATCAGCACCGCCAGGATCCCCGGCACCATAAATAAATGATAATCAATGTGGGGATTGAACCAAAGCTGAGGCTCAATGGATAATAGCGCCACCGGACTGAAGCGCGGCCATTGCAACCATTCGGCACGAATGTGATTGTTAAAGCGCCGGATGATCTGTCCGGCATACATCTGACTCAAGCCTCCCTTTACCTGGTTGATGGCATTGGCATGGACCGCAAGGGTGGCGCCATCCTCCCGGACCAGATCCCGTTCAAAATGTGCTGGTATTTCAAGGATCAAATCGGCTTCATTACGCTCAACCGCCTCCTTGGCTTCCGGAAAACTCGCGGCATAATTGGCCAGTTGAAAATAGCCGGATGCCGTCATTTCCCGAATCAACTCCCGGCTGTAGGTCGAATGATCCATATCAACCACGGCCAGGTTCATCTGCTTGATCTCATAATCGGCAGCAAACGGCAGCACGATCAGTTGAATAATCGGGACCGCCAACATCATCCTTACGATGGTCGGATTGCGGCGGATCTGTTGAAATTCTTTCGCCAGGACATATTTGAAAGTACTCATAACTAGCTATCAATTTAATCGCAACCGGAATCGACGGATACTGATGACCAGGAAAAACAAAGCCATTCCAACCAGGATCAGCAACTCCTTCCATAAGGTAAACAGCGATACGCCTTTAAGCAGAATACTTTGAGTAATGGTATAAAACCACCTTGCGGGCACGATGTGGGATATTGCACGTAAAATCCAGGGCATGTTTTCGATCGGAAACATAAATCCACTTAAAAGAATGGTCGGCATCAACAGACCAATCAATGACATGAACATGGCCACTTGCTGCGACCCCGCTACCGTCGATATTAACAACCCCAACGCCAGCGACGTAAGAATAAAGACCAGGCAGGAGGTCAGAAACAGGATCAAGCTTCCATGTACCGGCAAACTCAACAGGGTGTAACTGAGTATCAGGATGATCAATACATTGATGAAGGACAACAAGAAATAAGGAACTGCCTTGGCAACCACAATCCACATGGGCTTTAGCGGGCTGACCAATAAGACCTCCATATTACCATTTTCCCGTTCACGAACGATGGCAACGGAAGTCATCATCGCAGAGAGGACCATGATGATCATCGCCATCAACCCGGGCACAAAATTATAAGCGCTACGCAGCTGAGGATTATACAACATATGGGTTTCCGTATGGATGGTGTAAGGCAAGGATTCCTGATCCAGCAGCCAATCCTGGAAACTGCTCAAAATGGAACTAGCGTACCCCACCATGGTATTGGCCGTATTGGTATCGGTGGCATCCGCAATGAGCTGAACCTTGGCCTCGTGTTGATGGGACAACAAATCGGCAAATCCCCGCGGAAAGACCAACACCATTTTTACTTTATTTTTGAGAAAAAGGGGCTCGATCTCCTTTTCGTCCTGGATGCTGGTGGTCACGGTAAAATATTCACTGGAATTTAACTGTTGGACAATCCGCTGGGTGTAGGCATCGTGCGAAGCATCCAGGATGGCAATGCGACTATTCTTCAACTCGTTGGAGAGGGCAAAGCCAAACAGGACGATCTGCATAACGGGCATACCAAACAGAATGATCAGTGACCGACGATCACGGAGGATGTGCCAGAATTCTTTTCGAATGAACGCTAAAAATGTCTTCATATCCGGTTAATCCCTTCTTTGTGCCGCACGGGCCAATTGATAAAATACTTCGTGCATCGTCTCCTTTTTCATCTTGTGCCTTAAATGTTCCGGCCGGTCGAGGGCAGCGACATGGCCATCGACCATGATGCACACCCGGTCACAATATTCCGCTTCATCCATGTAATGGGTGGTCACAAAAACGGTGATTCCCCGCTCGGCCGCTTCATAGATTAATTCCCAAAACTGCCGGCGGGTAATCGGGTCCACTCCACCGGTCGGCTCATCGAGGAACACCACTTTGGGATCGTGCTGGATGGCCACCAGGAAGGCCAGTTTTTGTTTCCACCCCAGGGGCAAGGACTTCACCTGTTGATCGATTTTATCCTCGAGGCCCAGTTTATCCGCGAGCTCGTCAATTTTTTGTTGCAACTGCTTTCCCCGCATCCCATAGATGCCGCCATAAAACCGGACATTTTCACGTACTGTCAAGCCGTCGTAGAGGGAAAATTTTTGACTCATGTAACCGATCTGCCGCTTAATGGTATCGGTTTGGGTGGCAATGTTCAAACCCAGGACTTTCACTTCTCCTGATGTCGGAGTAAGCAATCCGCAAATCATTCGCATGGCGGTGGTTTTGCCGGCACCATTGGCGCCAAGAAAACCAAAAATCTCTCCCTTGTACACGTCAAATCCAATGTGATCCACGGCTGTGAACGAGCCGAACTTTTTAGTTAATTCGCGGACCTGAATGACGGATTTTTCCATAATTAAGAGGCTAATTGGTCCATAAAACAATCTTCGACGGTGGGCTGTATGCGCTGAATGTCAATGTGATGATGGCCCTGCATTTGTAAATATCCATTGAGGTCAGCAGGCTCGATCGGCTTCTTGAAGGTAACATGATGGGCTTCACCAAAGGCAAAACAGGTGTCGGTGGCATCGTATTTACGCAAATCCTGCAGCAAAGCAAACATCCGGTCGCTTTGCACTGCGTACAAGGGCTTTCCGAAACTGCTGATCAAATCATCAGGCGTCGAAATATCCAGCAACTCCCCGTGATGCATCATGGCAATCCGGTCACAACGCCGGGCTTCGTCCATATACGGAGTACTGACGATCATCGTCATCCCCTCCTCTTTGAGCTTGCCCAGAATGTCCCAGAATTCCTGACGGCTGACCGGATCAACTCCAGTGGTCGGCTCATCCAGCAGAAGGATAGAGGGCTTATGCACGAGGGTGCAGCACAATGCCAGTTTTTGTTTCATTCCTCCGCTGAGCTGGCTGGCACGGCGGTGTTTGAACGGCTCCAACTGACCGTAAATATCTTTGATCAGATCGTAATTTTCTTCAATTGTCGTATTGAAAACCGTGGCAAAAAAGCTCAGGTTCTCCAGCACCGTCAGATCCTGGTAAAGGGCAAAACGTCCCGGCATGTAACCGGTGATCAGTCGCAATGCCTCAAACTCCCGGACTACATCGTGGCCAAGGACACGGACCATCCCTTCATCGGGAAGGATCAGGGTAGCCAGGATGCGAAAGAGGGAGGTCTTCCCGGCTCCATCCGGCCCGATCAATGCCAGGAGTTCACCATCGCCCACCGAAAGATCCAGGTGTTTGATGGCCGTGACGGATTTATTCTCGTAGGTCTTGCGCAGACCCTGTATGATGACCGCAGGATTACTGGAAATCGACTTCTCCATACATCCCGATTTTTATTTGTCCGTCATTTTGTACCCGGATCTTCATGGCATACACCTGGCTGGTGCGTTCGCTCTTGGTCTGGATGGTCTTGGGAGTGAACTCAGCCTCATCGGCGATCCATTCGATGGTACCGGAATAGGATTTGAAGCCATTCTTGCCATCGTCGATGCGCACATTGATGGGATCACCGACCTTCACTTGTTGCAACTGGTCCGCCGTTACATAAGCTCTCAGGATCATCTGGGCAAGGTTTCCCAGTCGATAAAGAGGTTTGCCGGGGTTGACCATTTCGTCCTGTTCCACGTATTGCGTCAGGACGACGCCATCCATCGGATTGACGATTGAACAGCGATCGATCTGATCCTGAACCTGTGCGACTTTTTGAACCAACGGCTCACTTTCGCTGAGGATGGATTCATTTTGTTCGTGGGTCACCGCCTGCTGGGCATTGATTTGCTGATTCAGCACCTGGATTTGTTGCTTGGCCAGGTCAACCTGTTGTTGCAAGACATCAAGCTGACCCTGAATGTCATCGAGTTGTTTGGCAGGGATGGATTTGCTGGCGACCAGCGGTTCAACACGATTCTTTTCTTTGACCCAGAC
>JAGQXC010000260.1 GCA_020436785.1 Saprospiraceae bacterium
AAAGCTCTAATCCAACCAAAGCATGTTGAAATATCGGCGTTGTCATGTGCTAAATTTTGGTCAATATGCCAGTATTCGTCCATTGAACCGATGATGGGTATCAGATCATCTACTGACTCCCATTGGAGCAGGCTTTGACATGACCGGGAAGAGAATTCGTGTGATCAAACAGATCAAAATTCCTCGAATTCTTGCCGGAAAGGATCGTTGCCATTCACCGCAGTTGGTCCCTTTTCCCCAGCCGTCCGATGATCATCGGCGATGTTCGAAATTTATTGATTCGTATTGTGGACCAATTCTTTGACCAGGGTGGAGTGGGGGTAATGTTGCAGTGCCACTTCGATGCAGTCCATGGCTTGCTGCAATCGTTCTTCGGAAGCCACATAAGCCAGCCGGACCTCATTACGACCCATACCCGGAGTCAGGTAAAAGGCTGCTCCATGGGCCATCATAACGGTTTGACCATGGTGCGAAAAGCTCTCCAACAGCCATTGACAGAAATGAAATGCATTTTCTACCGGCAGTTTGACAAATCCGTAGAACGCGCCTTCCGGCAGGTAGGTCTCCACGCCCGGTATGTGTCGTAACCTGTCATAGACCAGATCACGGCGGCGCTGGTAAGCCTTCTTTACTTTTTCCATGTAATCAGTGGAATCATCCAGGGCAGCCTGAGCAAATAATTGACCTACGAATGGGGCGCTCAAGCGCAGTTTACACAGACGGTCAATGCCGGTCAGCAATTGAGGGTTGCAGCAAACAATGGTGCCTACCCGGGCTCCGCAGGCGCTGTAACGCTTGGAGATGCTGTCAATAACAATGGCCCGGTCACGTAACTCAGGAATATCCAGTATGCTAGGACAGGGTTTGGCAAAGCTGAATACCCGGTACACTTCATCGACAATAAACAAAAGGTCGTATTTAATGGCCAGTTCTCCCAAACGTTTCAATTCCTGGTAGGAATAAACCCTACCGGTTGGATTGCAGGGATTTGTGAAAAGGATGGCCCGTGTACGGGGGGTGATTGATTTTTCAATGGTGTCGTTGTCCGGAAGGTCAAAATTATTTTCTACATGCAGGGATACTGCCTTCAGGGTTACGTCGGCCATAATGGCAAACCCTGAATAATTGGCATAGTAGGGTTCAAAGACCAGCACTTCATCCTTCGGTTCCAGGAGGCTGAACAACACAAAATACAATCCTTCCGACGATCCATTGGTGATGACGACATCGGCCGGTTTGACCTCAGGACTGGTTTGTGAATAATATCCGGCAAATCCTTCCCGCAAGGATTCGATGCCGAGGGCATGGGAATAGGGCAGCTTATCAAAGTAAGCTTCGTGGATTGCTTCCAGTGCAGTGGCTGGCGCCGGAATGTCCGGTTGACCGATATTCAAATGAATGACATCAACGCCTTTCTTTTTCGCCGCTTCCGCATAGGGCAGAAGCTGACGAAACGGTGATTCGGGCAATAGGTGAGCGCGTGATGAAAGTTGTGCACACATGAAAAAAAGCTTTTCAGAGCGCAAAGAAACGCAAGTATGGGTCAATACTGGGCCATAACGTCTATAATTTTGCAATTTCTGCTAAAATATTCTGGATTCTTCAGGCTAAACTTGTACTTTTTACGTTTGATTGGTAATACAGTCTATATTCCGGGTTTTAGGTAATTCT
>JAGQXC010000261.1 GCA_020436785.1 Saprospiraceae bacterium
AAAACAGATGATTCCCCCGCTCATGTTGGGGTAACCGAGGGAGCGCCGGCTGTGCCTACCTTTTATTTTTATACGGATGGCGAAATATTGAAGAAGATAGATCAGGGATCTTTAAATGCACTTACGGGCGCCGCCAAGGCCTTTGAGACGGATTTCGCCCCTTTTGATGCGGATATCATGGAGGGCTTCCAACCAGATGCCGGCTTCATAAATACCTTGCTCTCCACCATGTTTCATTTCTGGACGAAAGGCGTCCCGGAAAGGATACCTTTCGGACTGAATTTCACCCGGTTTACCCATGGCGCCCAGGCCTGTATATTTTATTACCAGGAAGGATTCCGGTCCGCCTATGTCGCGGTCAAAAAAGGTCAGCATGCCAATCAGGACGAACGATCAAAAAGCAATCCGTTCCCTACCCTGTTCATAGCTACTCGCGGAAGCGGAATGATGATCATCAATGGGATCACCTCCAGGATTGCCCAGGGCGAAGCCATATTGATCCCTGCCGGCATGGAGCATGAGTTTTACAATGAAAACGACGAGCCGCTGGAAGGCATTCTGCTGATGTTTGGGAATGGCGCCTGATCCGAGCGTTTATCCCTTGGTTTGGGTCATGTTGTCGGGCACAACGATGATGTAGTTCGCGATGGCTGTTTTCTCCTCTGGGGTCATCTTATCCCATTCCGACTGGTCTACGGTGGTGATGGATTTAATGGTAAGACCGGGATGGGTCTTGTTGATCCACCAGATGATGCCCTGATCGTTATTGGAATGATAGGAGCCATCAAAATGGAAGAGCAGATTTCCCGGTGAGAAGTTTTTCAATGAAAAATAGGCCATGGTGGCATCTTTGGAAGCCTGTGCGGTCTGGATGTTCAGCATATTTTCCGGCACATGCGCCCCCATATGTTCGGCCATTTCCGCGTAAGCTTTCACAGTTGGGTCAAAATAGTTCTCCAGATCCGGCCCGATCATAGCCCGGGCTTCGGGGCTTAACTTCTGCAGCGCTTCCATACCATCCGTATTGATCATGGAAGCATATCGGCGGGGAATGTTGGTGGCAATAAAGCGGAGGTGGTTGTCCTTGGCGAAATCCAATAAGGGCTTGTAATCGGTCTTGTAGTTGCCCCACAATTGGGTAATCTCAGGGATCATCTTCTCCTCAGGATAAAATCCCTGCAGGTATTCATCGATCACCAATTGATTGCCATTTTCGAACATCTCCGCACCCAGGTACAATTCCTGCCCCTTGATCTCAAAGAAGCTTTTGGTCATTTCCAGTTGCAACCAATGGGAGATCGGATTGTGATGCTGTTCGCCGAAAAAGACCATATCGCTATTCGCCAGATCAGCGATCATCTGGTCGTAATCGGCGATTTCGCCCTGATTGGTGAACAACTGGTACGCTGGTTTATTCTGCGCATTGACCGACGTAGTTAGCATTAACATCAACAGGGTTGTGCGGATTAAATGGTTCATGGTATCTGGTTAGGTGTAATTGGACTGGTATGGATTGTCAAAAAGATGAATCTCTGTCGGCAAAAGATAGGGAGAAAATTTAAATAGGCGTTTTGTCTCCGGCGTAAACCCGGGATTTAATCCGATAACAGATTGTGATGCAGAATGATTATTCCAATCCCCGGTTAATCCAGATTACGCACCAGCTCATCAGCCATTAACTTGCCATCTTCCATGTCTTCGAATTTGACAAACGGATAAGGGTAGTCCACAGAATAATAAAAATAATACTTCTCCGGTGCAAACAAGGACTGCCAACCTCCCACCGAAAGTGCAAGTACATTGCATGTAAATGTCCCGGCTTTCACGGAGACGGTTTTAACGCCAATTTGCTCCAGGTTCATGGATAACACACCACCATAAGCGTACATATAGGTTTTGAAGGAAACCCGGTTCCCCTCCTTGAAGGGAAATCCCCGGAAAGCCACCAGATAAGCCAGGGGAGAATAGATGTTGGTTTCATTGGTCGTATAGGTCTTATCAAGGGATTTTTCTGCATTAAAAAAATGAACCTGGTCCCCCTTTTTCTCAAAAGATTGAACCACTTTATTGTCCTTCAGATCGATGCGTTTTTCGGAAATGGTGGTTAGATCACCATAGTTCACATTTATTTCATTCCGGTAAAGTCCACCTTCGTCGACAACGATGGCATAATATTTCGAATCATTATTCCCTTTTAATTCTATGTGGATCGTCGAAGTGACGTAACCTGTTTTTGCATCCAGGTATTCATGGATGACAAAGGCTTCACGAACCGGCAATCCGGGATTTCGTAATACTGGGGTTGTTGTCGTAGAAAGTGCGGGAAGGCACAAAAGCAACAGCACTCGTTTCAATTTCATATCGATGCACTTTGAGCGTGATGCAAGCTATCCGGAGATGAGATCCCTATTTAGGTTATCGAAAGCTATAGCTTATTTCTCGCCCGTTTTATCTGATATTTAAGTAGATCATTGCATTCTCACTACCAAAATGGACAAACGGCCACCGCAGAAGTAACGGTTCCAATTCCATGCAGAGAAGATCCCTATTGTCCTTTTTGGCAAAATTGAAGGCTGCGTGCTGATTTGAAGATCAGCACTGATGAGTGTTAGGCTTTATCTTGGCGATCATACAATGCTTCGTTACATAGGATTTCCTCAGTAAAAGTTGGCTTAATTAGGATTAATAGCCTGCGCAAGGAGCGGTTAAACAGCGATTATAATAATATCGAACAACTCCCGGACTATCAGCAAATTATGCAGACACTTATTTTTAGATCTGCCCCCCAATCTTGTATTCAGCGTCAAATTTGCTATCAAGGTCGCGACCAAAGAATGTATTGAAGCTCTGCTTATGGCTATTCATTTAGGATACACAACGTAAGACCAAACTAGTTTCAAGTTTCAGTCATCTCTTCAGGGGGTTCACGCAACTGTTTGAACAATTCCAAACAACATTTTTGCAGCCGTCGAAAGACGGTATGTCTGAACGATTCCCGCAGGGATGGATATCCGGGGGATATCCAAGTGAAGGAACTGCTAGCGGATGGGAGAGCCCAGGAAGGCCGCAAAAATGGTCTGACTGAACGTTTTTCGCCAAATGGCGGAATGAATGTCTGGGAGACATTCAAGTGAAGGAACCGCAAAGCGGATGGGATGCCGAAGCACTTAATATCCTGAACCACATGCAGTTGTACCGAACGCTATGGTGAGTTTTGCGTGAACCGAGGTTTTTGGTTCGTTTTTGCCGGAACAAACCTGTCCGACTACCGGCGGAAATGAACGAAAACGCTAAGCAACGACATGCAACCAAATAACAATACGGAACCATGGAATTTCCATAAAAAATCTTTATCAAGCCTTGATAAAGAGCAATAACATTAAGTCCTTCACGTACCATATATGATTTGGTAAGCTAACAACTCAACGCGTTAATTGCCTTCTCTTGGTCTGTATAATAGTTGATTCAATTGATGCTCATATTTACCAAGTGCATTCCAAATCGCATCGAACTCCTCCGCTCCTGCAACACTGGTTAAAAAATTCGTGTTAGTTATTAAAACCCTGCCGGTGTTTGATTTTGGATTAAAAAACATATACGTTGATACCCCGGGTTCCAATCCTGAATGACCGATGTAACCGGTTGGCGTAAATCCCATAAAGATTCCATAATTATAATCATCCGCATAGAGGTTGTTCGATGGACGTTCAGCAAAATTTTCACCAGTCAATTGTGCCTTAAATATTTCCTGATAACTATCCCCGGAAAGGATAAGACCTTCCCCATGATATCCCCGGATGAGTTCCGCTAAATAGGTTCCGAGATCATGTATATTGGTCAAAAGACCACCCTCCGGATAGGTGATCAGCGAATACAAAGGTAATTCCAGCCCGGGCTCCAAATAAAGCCTGGAATGGTGCTCCATGGAAACAGCAGCAAACGACCACCCGGAAGCATCCATCCTTAAGGGCATCAAGATATGCCCGGTTGTAAATGCATCAAATGATTGCCCGACAGCTTGTTCAAGTATTACTGCGGCCAGCGTAGCCCCTACATTAGAATATTCGAATCGTTCCCCCGGTTGAAATTTGGAGAAATTTTCCAGGCTATAATATTCCTCACCAGGAACCAGCATTTTTCGCAGAAAGTCTTCCGGTGTTATTTTAGCAGCAGCTGGTTTAAAAGTCACACCAAGATTTCGCAATGCCCGGTAGACCATTGAATCGGCGCTATTTTCTTCCCTTTCGAGAACATACGATTGATTAAAATAACGATAGGAATCCAGCATCGTGGAGGTATGCGTAGCCAGATGCCTGATGGTAATGGGTATTTCCGGGAACCAGGGATTATTCACTGGGTAGGGCAAATAGCTGTTGATCGGATCATCCAATTTTAATTTTCCCATTTCCTGGGCTTTCAGCAGGGCTATTCCGATGAGCGTTTTTGATATGGAACCAATATTCTGAATGGTCTGCTCCGTATAGGGTTCACGGGTTTTGCTATTGCCATATCCGATTCCGGTTGCATACAATAGTTGATTTTCATTGACAATCGCTACTGAAAATCCATTGATGTATCCCCGTTGATGGATTTGAACCAGTTCCTGCGTGATGGCTTCTTTCACGCGTTCCGCGGCACTTTCTCTTTCTGCAACGGTGCTTTGATGGCAGGAAATAGTGCTAAACACCATCCATGCGGCAACTAGGATATTACGCATATTCGTGGTATTAACATCCCTGATCTCCGTGTTCGATCTGCCAACAGAAAATTCAGCATTGCATCAACAAAAGATACCAGTTGTTGATGCATGGCTGTTCAAAGTATTCCTGGAAAATAATTCAGGAGATCGATAAATCTAAAAAGGATTGAAGTTTACTCCATGGCCATAGGAAAAACCCGCAGCGTTTCCAGGTTCTCATCGCAGGCATGCAAGTCAACCTGAGCGCCGTTGAAAACATTTTTTGAGATGTCGGAAGCAAAAGTTTTAAATAGCTGGGCATACTCCTGGTCCTGCTCCAACCCCTTTTTGACCACCATTTTAAAGGCATAGGTCCCTCCGGTTTTCGCCAACTGAACTGTCTTTGCTTCTCCGTTAGCAAACTCCGAGGTCACCAGGAATTCACCAAGCTTATCGGCCTCAGCTTCCGTTACGTCCGCCGTATAAAAAAGCTGCGTGCCGTTGTAATTTTTTTCTGTCCCAAGATCACCACATGCTACGATAAATAGGGTGGCAAGGACAAGGAGCGTGTGATTAAAATGCTTAATCATAAAAGTAAATGGTTTTTTGAAGTTAACAATGTGAATACAGGCCA
>JAGQXC010000262.1 GCA_020436785.1 Saprospiraceae bacterium
AACCGTCTACGTCAACTCCATGTCCCGGGTAACATTGTCACCTGGATCATCGACCGGAACTCCAATACCACCAACGTTTGCATTGCCAATTGCAAATTCTGCAACTTTTACCGGAGACCGGGTCATGAAGAAGCCTACATAACCACCATAGAAGAATACAAGCAGAAGATCGATGAGTTGTTCCGATACGGCGGCGAGCAACTGCTGTTGCAAGGAGGACATCATCCCGATCTCGGCCTGGAATATTATACCTCTCTCTTCCGGGAATTAAAATCCCTTTACCCGGACTTAAAATTACATGCATTAGGGCCCCCTGAAGTTGCTCACATTACCAAGCTGGAGCAATCAACGCATACCGAAGTGCTCCGGGCTTTAAAGGAATCCGGCCTGGATTCCCTTCCGGGTGCCGGTGCGGAAATCCTCAGTGACCGGGTACGGCGACTGATTTCCCGGGGCAAATGTTCCGGCCAGGAATGGCTTGACGTGATGGCCGCCGCCCATCAACTGGACATCACAACCTCATCCACTATGATGTTCGGGCATGTGGAGACCAATAGGGAGCGGTTTGAACATCTGGTTGCCATGCGAGAGGTCCAATCCCGTAAACCCTCACATGCCAAAGGATTTCTGGCATTCATCCCCTGGCCCTTCCAGGATGAAGGAACGTTGCTGCAAAAATTGAAGCGAGCACGCAATCAGTGTACGGGTGATGAATATGTGCGGATGATTGCCATGAGTCGCATCATGCTTCCGAACATCATCAACATCCAGGCTTCCTGGTTGACCGTGGGTAAACAAGTCGCTCAGGTATGCCTTTACGCGGGTGCCAACGACTGGGGATCGATTATGATCGAGGAAAATGTGGTTTCTGCGGCCGGTGCTGCCTTCCGGTTTACCGCACAAGGGATTCAGGACGCCATCCGCGAAGCCGGTTTTGTTCCTCAATTACGCGATCAGCAATATGCATTCCGCAAAATCCCGGCACAAATTGAACAACAGGATTTGGATCGTGCGGCGCTTATTGTAGATTAGCCCCATGGTGTACACGTACGAACAGGCACAGGAGGCGGCGGCTGTCATTTCGCCATGGCTTGAAGACCGGACCTACCTGGCAATCGTCCTCGGTTCGGGTTTCGATGCCTGTCTAAGCAAAATAGACCTAAAACACAGCATACCTTACGTCGAATTGCCCCATTTCCCCACGACCTCGGTGATGGGTCATTCCGGTATCTTACATATCGGCACCTGGGACCAACAGGAGGTCCTGGTCTGGTCCGGACGGTTTCACTATTACGAAGGTCATTCGATGCAGACGGTCACTTTTCCAATACGGGTTACCAAGTTACTGGGAATCAATGATTTGTTGTTAACCAATGCAGCCGGAGGATTGCTGGAATCGATGCGTCCGGGATCGTTGATGTTTATTCGTGACCACATTAATTTCCAGCCGGAAAATCCTTTGCGGGGCCCACATGATCCCCGCTGGGGCCCACGCTTTCCGGACATGAATCATGTCTATGATGCTGCCTGGATCACCGAATGGTCCCACCTTGCGAAACAACTGGAGGTTCCTTATCATATCGGCGTTTATTTGGGCTTGCAGGGACCCAGTCTGGAGACCCCGGCAGAATATGCCTGGTTCCATCAGGCAGGCGCCCATGCGGTAGGGATGTCCACGGTACCGGAAGCCATCGTGGCACGCCAAATGGGTATGCGGATTGGCGGAATATCGGTGATCAGCAATGTATTTAATCCCTATGAGCTGGCTGATACGACCCATGAGGGTGTCCTTGAGGTGGTAAGGACAGCCGCCGACCGGACGGCAGGTCTGCTTTCCAACTGGTTTAACCAACGGCAATAAAAAAACCCGGTAAGCTTTGATTACCGGGTTTACTATCAAGATTGGGGGTCTAATCGTTTAGGCGTTCGAACACTTGGGATTAAACCCGGGAGAACCCCCATCTCCCTGGCTTTGGTCATTATTGCTTGATAATGGAAGTCGATTGTTCCAGCTTGCCATTCACCCAAAACTGGATGACATAGATACCGGCTTCCAATTGTTCTATCGGTTGGATTTCAAAATTCACTGTGCGGGGAGCTACAGTCTGGGCTCCCACGTGGCGTCCGTACATATCCGTTACCCGGATCTGGATGTCCCGCGGATGCTGACAGGCATCAGGCAGGTTGGCATACACTTCGCGAACGACCGGATTCGGATATACCTTGATATTAAATGTCGTGGCTTGTGGGGTTAGGTTTAATTCGTTGGAGAGCATTTGTTGCCCGTCAATCCGTACAGCCCGAACGCGATATAATTGCGAACTTTCTGCTGTTGTTGGTTGGTCGAAGCTGTATTGACGGTTTGTCTGGGGGGAGAGTACTGCAATGGGTTCATATGCAATTCCAACTTTCTGTTCCACATAAATGGCTTCTACGGATGGGTCCACATCCATATTCCACTGGAGATACATATTCGCATCATCCACATAGCCAGTAAGTGTGATAACATCGGAAGCGTAGCTCCAAGCAATACTACAAAACGTGATCAACAGGGCAACGACTGCTCTCATGATTGGTTGGTTTAAGTTTAAGAACAATAAAAATAAAAAGTAAAACAGCCTCTAATAGAGAAGTTGCTATAATGTCGGGGGGATAAACTTAGCGTTTTGAATAGTAATCTCGGAGACAAAAGGAAGCGGCGACCGCTTGTGAATTGAAAACGTTAGGTTATTTTACTTTATTATAGTTTGGTTAAAGAAAATTAAAAAAAATTTTCGAAGGCTGCAAGTGGCCGCCCTTTTTTGTAATTCACTGACAAACTTCTCATCTTGTAATCTGTTTGTCAAACAAGATGAGTATCAGCAATATATCCAACCGATCCGGGGTCATCGAGGTGACCGGCGCCCGTGAACATAATCTGAAAAACATCCATGTCGATATCCCCAAGAATAAACTGGTGGTTATCACGGGTATCAGCGGCAGTGGCAAATCTTCCCTGGCTTTCGATACCATCTATGCCGAGGGCCAACGCCGATATATGGAGACCTTCTCCTCCTATGCCAGGCAATTTATCGGGAAGATGGAACGACCGGATGTCGAGCACATCCAGGGTCTGAGTCCGGTCATTTCCATTGAACAAAAAACCACCGGTTGGAATCCCCGGTCTACCGTAGGTACCATTACCGAACTGTATGATTTTGTCCGATTACTCTATGCCCGGATAGGAGAAGCCTATTCTTATGCCTCCGGGCGGAAGATGGTGCGTTACAGCGAAGCTCAGATCATCGACCATTTGCTGGAGCACTACCAGGGTAAAAAAATAGTCCTTTTAGCCCCTTTGGTCAGGGGTCGCAAGGGACATTACCGGGAATTATTCGATCAGATTCGCAAACAGGGGTATACCAAAGTCAGGCTGGATGGCGAAATCTTGGAACTTAAACCCGGCATGCAAGCCGACCGGTACAAAGTCCACGATATTGAAGTGGTCATCGACCGGATCCAGGTAACCACAGACCGGAAAGACCGTCTGGCCTCTTCCATACAGATTGCGCTGAAAATGGGTAATGACATGATCTTTGTAATGGAACATGAAGGACATGCCATCACGCCATTCAGCAAACATCTGATGGATCCGGACAATAATATATCGTACGAAGAACCGTCGCCCAATTCCTTTTCATTCAATTCGCCCTATGGATCCTGCCCCACCTGCAATGGGCTGGGAAACATCAACCAGGTCGACCTGGATAAAGTCATTCCTGATCCTGAAAAAAGCATCAACGAAGAGGGGATCCGCCCGTTCGGAGAGGTCCGTGACAACATAACCTTTAAGCAACTTCGATCCATTGCCAAAACGTTTAAGTTTACCTTTTCCACCCCGGTGAAAGACATTCCCAAGGAAGCGCTGGATACCATATTATATGGCGGCAATGAAAAATTTCCCGTAGACCTGGGCTACAACAAGCACGATTTCGTTTATAATCTCGCTTATGAAGGTCTGATCAACATGTTGAAACGCTGGTATGAGGATACCACGTCGGAGAAGATCCGGAGTTGGGCTGAGCACTTTATGACGGTAACTACTTGTCCGGATTGCCAGGGGTTGCGTTTGAAAAAGGAGTCCCTGCATTTTAAAGTCCATGATAAAAATATTGGCGAACTGGCTACGATGGATCTGGATCAATTGCTGGAATGGTTCAATCATTTAACTCCCCACTTAAGTATCCGTCAGCAAGCCATCGCTCAGGACATCCTGAAAGAAATCCGCCTTCGTCTGATCTTTCTCCTGCATGTCGGACTGGATTACCTGCAGATGAACCGGCCTGCCAATACCCTGAGTGGCGGTGAAGCCCAACGGACCCGCCTGGCCACCCAAATCGGATCACAACTCACCGGGATCACCTACATCCTCGATGAACCGAGCATTGGTTTGCATCCCCGCGACAATAACCGATTGATCAAAGCATTAAAGGAATTGACCCACATTGGAAATTCCGTACTGGTGGTCGAACACGATAAAGACATCATGCTGGCATCGGACTACCTCATCGATTTAGGACCAGGTGCCGGACATCATGGTGGAAAGTTGGTTGCTGCCGGCACACCCGAAGATTTTCTTAAAGAAGATTCCTTAACCGCCAACTATTTACGGGACATTGCCCGCATTCCCACCCCCAAGGAGCGCCGGCCCGGTTCTGGGAAAAAACTGGAGTTAATCGGCGCTAATGGCCACAATCTGAATGCTATTCATGTAGCTTTTCCACTGGGAACCCTGATTTGTGTCACCGGTGTGTCCGGAAGCGGAAAATCCAGCCTGATCAATGACACTTTATATCCCATCCTGAGGCAACACTTTTACAATAGTTTGCAAAAACCACTTCCCTATGAGGAAATCCGCGGTCTGGAACACATTGACAAAGTCATTGAAATCGACCAGTCACCCATCGGCCGGACCCCACGTTCAAACCCGGCAACTTATACCGGTTTGATGACAGAAGTCCGTAACCTCTATGCCAATTTGCCGGAGTCTAAAATACGTGGTTACAAACCGGGCCGCTTTTCATTTAATGTCAAGGGAGGCCGGTGTGAAACTTGTGAAGGTGCCGGCATGCGCCTGATCGAAATGAATTTTCTCCCGGATGTCCTGGTGGAATGTGAAACCTGCCAGGGCCGGCGCTACAACCGGGAAACCCTGGAAGTTCTTTACAAAGGTAAATCCATCTCCGATGTGCTGAATATGTCGGTGGAGGAAGCCACAAAATTTTTTGACAGCATTCCGAAAATCTACCGCAAACTAAAGACACTCAATGAAGTCGGGCTTGGGTACATCACCCTGGGTCAGCAAGCGACCACCCTTTCCGGAGGAGAAGCCCAACGCGTGAAGTTGTCGGAAGAACTCAGCAAACGTGACACGGGCAATACCCTGTATATTTTGGACGAACCAACAACCGGTTTGCATTTTGAAGACGTGTTGCATTTGATCCGGGTACTGGACCGGCTGGTCCAACGCGGCAATACCGTGATCATCATCGAACACAACCTGGATGTGGTCAAGGTCGCAGATTACATTGTAGACATCGGACCCGAAGGAGGAAGGGGTGGTGGCAAGGTCGTATTTAGCGGAACTCCGGAAGCCATAATCCAGTGTCCGGAAAGTCACACCGGCAAATACCTGGCTAAAGAGTTGATCCCTTAAGGAATAAAAAAAGTCTTCAAAAAGCTAATCGGAGGAAAGATCAAGCTTTTGAAGACTTCGTTATAACACCCAAAATATAAGAGATTCATCATTGATATTTCAAAATTCATGCCAATTTAACTTTCTGAGCATCAACAATTAAGGGGCTAAAAAGAAAAAAACCCTCATCGCCACTGATGGAGATGAAGGTTTCTTATTTTTCGTGGGTACTGCTATTTTTGCATACCCAAGTTGTATAAAAAAACGCCCAAAGAGTAAGCTTGTTAAAAAGAGGACCCCTTTTGGATATCCGGATAGAGTGCTGCACCAGTTGTGCAACGAAGGAACAGTGAAAATAAAGGGGTCACTCCTATAAATATTGGGTTGTGTTATTTCTATTCTTAAAACCCACCGTAGGTTTCTGTAATAATGTTGAACCCACCATAAGTTTCAGTAATGATATTAAACCCACCGTAGGTTTCTGTTATGATATTGTACGTTTTATTGACATCCATGACTTAGAATTTTTCGATTGGTTATTTAATACTTCAAAACTAAGCCGAAATGTCCTGAGGGTTGATAACAGAAACCCTAAAAATGTGACAACAATAATAACTTCTTATTATTGCTTTTTACTTTTTAACAGATTGGAAATCAATAGTTTAGTAGATCAAACTATTCGGAAAGTGCTATTTCGATCACTTACAATACAAATTTGCACGATTTTAGCAGGTAATGTGTAAACAAAATGATGTAGTTTGTGACACCTCAATTGGGTACATTTCATTAGTACTACTTCATAATGTATTGACTACTAGTTGTTTAATCTTATTAAGTCTATCAAGTAATATCAACATAACCTTATGAATACCTTCACTCCGTTGCTCGAATATCTTCAGGAAAATAAAGTTAAGCAACTTCCAAAGCTTATGCAATCCCCGGAAGATTCTGTGACACAACTGGAACAACTTTACCAATTAATGACTGAACAGGGCCTCCAGGATGAAACAGCCCTCCAGGTCAAACTTTTTGGAAAAGGACGGAAAGCAAATGCCAATTACCGTAA
>JAGQXC010000263.1 GCA_020436785.1 Saprospiraceae bacterium
ACGTCAAACGCCATGAGTTTTCCATTTGGTGACCACGCCGGATTGAACTCACCTGTCCCATTCAGGGTGGCCCATTTAATGTTTGACCCGGTCCTCGGATTATAAACCCAAATGTCGTATTGATTCATCGAAAACTGGCTTAAAGCCGGCCAGGTCAAAAAGCAGGTCAGGGCGATAACCCAGGTTGCTCTTTGGTGTATTTGTTGTTGCATTTTCATGTGTGGATTTTGATTAGATGATTTCTAAGAAGGAAGAAATTAGTATTCGCATGTTCCGGTTATCCGAAAGAATCCATCAATCCTGCTGCTCCAGGGCGGGGTTCCAGAGAATAATACCAAATGAAAATTACCTGATTTTCCCGGGCGTTGTCAAGGGATCGGGCCAGGGATTGAGTAGCTGGTAAATCTGTAAGTAATTTGTTCCTTTTACGGGATTATTTGACATTTTTATACCTTCACCTTTTTTAATACTCAAGACAAAAATCCGAGTCATGAAGCCCTTACGTGTACTGGTTGCCGGTTGTGGTAATATGGGCACTTCCCATGCGCGTGCCTACCATCAGATGCCTGAATTTGAAATTGTTGGCCTGGTCAGCCGCACTCCGGCGAGCCGCGAACGCTTATCCAACGAATTGGGCGGGTATCCCACCTTTGGAGACTATCACGAGGCCCTCAAGACCACCCGGCCTGACGTGGTATCCATAAATACGTATCCGGAGACCCATGCCGAATATGCGCTGGCGGCCTTAAATGCCGGAGCTCACCTATTTATGGAAAAGCCGCTGGCCAATACGGTGGAGGAAGCCCGGACCATAGTCAACTTAGCCAAAGAAAAGGATCGCAAACTGGTGATTGGCTACATCCTGCGGGTGCATCCCGCCTGGACCAAATTTATCGGAATTGCGAAATCATTGGGCAAGCCTCTGGTGATGCGGATGAACCTCAACCAGCAAAGTTCCGGTGACCAATGGAAAACACACAAAGCGTTGATGCAAACGATGTCGCCGATCGTTGATTGCGGAGTTCATTATGTGGATGTCATGTGCCTGATGACCGGAGCTTCGCCGGTGCGTGTAAGCGGTATCGGCGCACGATTGACCGATGAAATTGCACCGGAAATGTACAATTACGGCCACCTGCAAGTGACCTTTTCGGATGGCTCCGTCGGTTGGTACGAAGCAGGTTGGGGTCCCATGATGAGTGAGACGGCCTTTTTTGTAAAGGATGTCATCGGCCCGAAAGGGTGTGTCAGCATTGTCGATGAAAGTGGTGAACGCTCGGACGACTCGGCGGACATCGACAGCCATTCCAAGACCGGCGGACTCCTGGTACACCATGCCGACCGGGGCAGTGACGGAAAATTTTCGCGCCAGGATGATTGGTTCAGCACGAAGGATGAACCCGACCACGATGCCTTGTGCAAGCTGGAGCAGGAAGTCCTCTTGGACGCCATCATCCATGACAAGGATCTAAGTCAGCACATGGAGGACGCCATCAACAGCCTGCGCATTGTTCTGGCTGCGGATGAGAGTTTTAAAACGGGAAAAACGGTGGAGCTGTAGAGATCAAAAAAGAAGCCACAGCATTGTGCTATGGCTTCAAACTCATGGAATTAGAAATTTTACCTATTTACTTTTAATTAATGGTTACCAGAATTCCCGGTAACCCCTGCCGGAGTAAGCTCCCTGAAAAAATCTATTCAATATTCGAGTATTTTGCATTTTGTTCAATGGTGGTTCGCAGGCATTTTGGGAAATACTAAAGAATCAGATAATGTTCTAAAAGGTCCTTTTTTTTACGGCGGCTCACCAGGATGCGTGATCCATCCCGCAGTTCCACCTGCATCTCAGGTTCCAAAGTCAATCGCAACACATGTTCAAGATTAACCACATAAGAGTGATGAATTCTTACAAAATCATCCTGCGAGAGCATGCCAAACATTTGTTTGATGTTTTTGCCTGAGGTAAGTTGCTGACCGTCTTTGAGGTGGATGTGCGTGTTATTCCCCTCCGCTACACAATAAAGAATGTCCCTGGCGGAGATAACCCGGTATCCTGACCCCAGGGCTACCGCAACCGCTAAGCAAGAATAAGTTGGTACTGCTGTTTTCAATCTGAAAAGGTTGTTCCACTCATTAATTTAAAAAGCCTGTCATTTTTCAAGCTGGCCCCGCTTATAATTGGATGTATTGAATAAATAAATGGATTATTTTGCCCATAACCGGTCTTCAGCCTGGCCGTCTGAAGGCTTATTGAAATAATCCAGAATTTCATATTTCTTGTTCCGTGAATAATTCAATTCTTCACCGTTTTTCATGATGACCAGATGCACGGATTGGTTTTTTACTTCTTCCACATAGACCATATTGATCAGGTGTGATTTATGGATACGTAAAAACCCGGAATCGGAAAGTAATGCCTCCAACTGGCCCAATGACTTGGTGACCAAATATTTGAAGTCCGGATAAAAATACAATCGTGTGTAACTTCCATCCGCCACACAATACATCAATTCCTGGATTGGCCTGAACATAAAACCATTTCCATTGGATAGAGCTATCCTGTCTTTATGCATGTCTGGCATTAACTGGTTCGATGTATGTGCTATTAATGATCCCGCAAGCGGAAAGTAACCCAGTTCGGGGGAAAAAACGGAAGATGAAGGCAACCCTGATTTTAGTTTCTGCTTCCCATAAACCTTGAATGGACTGGATGGTGACATGATGCGCATCGTTTACCGTACTAGATACGATCCAATCATTCAAAGAATGACCAATCAAGATCCGAGATTGATCATAAATTGATCTTGCCTTTGAAAATAGCTGTAATGAACGGCCAGTACTGTATACCTGTTAGAAGTGTCTCCTTTGAAATCATGGCAGACTCGCCTGATCAGGGTATTCACATTGCGGACACTTCACTGCTAAAATGTCCCTATCTTAGCGATCCAAAATTGAACAAGCCATGACAGATCTGGAAATCGCCCGGCAGTCTGCAATCAAGCCCATTCGTGACATTGCTAAAAAACTAGACATTCCGGAAACGGAATTGGAATATTACGGACACTACAAAGCCAAACTTCCACTGAATCTTATCGATCCTCAGACTTATCCCAACAATAAACTGATCCTGGTTTCCGCCATTTCTCCTACCCCGGCCGGAGAAGGTAAAACCACGGTAACCATCGGACTGACCGAAGGACTAAATCGCATCGGCCGTCAAGCCACCGCGGTATTAAGGGAGCCTTCCCTGGGTCCGGTTTTTGGCATCAAGGGCGGAGCGACCGGGGGCGGGTACTCCCAGGTGGTACCCATGGAAGACATCAACCTCCATTTCACCGGTGATTTCTCCGCCGTAGAAAAAACCCACAATCTGCTGGCCGCACTCCTGGATAACAACCTGCAGAATAAGAAATTCAGCCTCGGCATCGACCCGAGGACCATTACCTGGAAACGGGTGATGGACATGAACGACCGGTCCCTGCGCAAGGTCATCATCGGACTGGGAGGCACCACGATGGGCGTCCCGAGAGAGTCGGGTTTCGACATTACGGTCGCATCCGAAATCATGGCCATCCTGTGCCTCTCAGATAATTTTGAAGACCTTAAACGCCGGATGGGAAACATCTACATCGGTCAAACGTATGACGGGCAACCCGTCTTTGCCCGGGATCTGAAAGCGCCGGGAGCGATGGCCGTTCTGATGAAAGATGCCATCAAACCCAACCTGGTACAAACCCTGGAGGGCAATCCAGCCATCATCCACGGCGGCCCCTTTGCCAACATTGCCCAGGGGACCAATACGGTTATTGCAACCCGGATGGGTCTTTCCCTTTCCGAATATGTGGTGACTGAAGCCGGCTTTGGGTTTGATTTGGGTGGGGAGAAATTCCTGGATATCAAGTGTCAGAGTGCCGGCCTGGCGCCTTCAGCGGTGGTGTTGGTAGCTACCGTGCGCGCCCTTAAATACCATGGCGGCGCCTCATTGAAGTCACTAACGGATCCCGACATCGAAGCATTGGGTATGGGGTTGGCCAATTTGCACAAACACCTGGAGAATGTTCGTCAGTTTGGCTTGACTCCGGTGGTAGCCATCAATCGTTTTACCAGTGACACGGAGGAAGAATTGGCGTTGATCCGTACCTCCTGCGAAGCAGCAGGAGCCCGGGCCGTGGTTGCCAATGTATGGGGTGAAGGCGGTGGCGGGGCAACGCAATTGGCCGAAGCGGTGGCAGAAGCAGCGACGGAACCTTCCACATTTACACCCCTGTACCACTGGAATGATCCGGTGAAAAAGAAAATCAAAACCATTGCAACCCGTATTTATGGGGCGGACGATGTCGAATACACTGCGCAGGCCAAAAAAGATCTGAAACAAATAGAAAAATTAGAGCTTTCCGGGCTCGCCATATGTATGGCCAAAACTCAAAAATCCCTTTCCGACAACCCGGCATTGATTGGCCGGCCGGAAAACTTCAACATTACCGTCCGCGAAATTGAGATCGCCGCTGGCGCCGGTTTTCTCGTACCCATCACCGGGGATATGATGCGGATGCCCGGTTTACCCTCAACCCCGGCCGCCGAAGGCATGGACATCGATAAGGATGGCGTGATCACTGGCCTCTTCTAAATAAAAAATCCCGGACTTTGGGCCCGGGATTTTGATATGTAATTTGAATGACCTGGTGAATCATTTCTTGAGATCAAAACGATCTAAATTCATGACTTTATCCCAGGCAGCGATAAAATCCTTCACCATTTTTTCCTTGCCATCTTCACTGGCATAGACTTCTGCGATCGCCCTTAATTCCGAATTGGAACCGAAGATCAAATCCACCCTTGTCCCGGTCCATCGCTTCGCACCGGTCTTCCGGTCACGTCCTTCGAAGACCTCTTCATCCGGTGTGATAGCCGTCCAAACAGTACCCATATCCAACAGATTGACGAAATAATCATTGGTTAATTGTCCCGGGTTCCTGGTGAAGACCCCATGGTTGGAATGGTCAAAATTGGCATCCAACACCCGCATTCCCCCAATTAATACCGTCATTTCAGGAGCGGTAAGGGTAAGCAATTGAGCGCGGTCTACCAATAATTCCTCGGCACTGACTGCAAATTTTGATTTCAAATAGTTACGGAAACCATCGGCGACTGGTTCGAGTGGTTCAAATGCTTCCACATCCGTTTGCCCGGCAGAGGCATCCATCCGGCCCGGGGTAAAAGGAACCTTAAGTTGATAGCCGGCATCTTTCGCTGCTTTTTCCACGCCCGCGCAACCGGCTAAAACGATCAGGTCGGCCAGGGACACTTTTTTACCGTTGTTTTGGGTTCCGTTGAACTCCGCTTGAATGCCTTCAAGACCAGACAGTACCTGCGCCAGATGAGCCGGATTGTTTACTTCCCAGTCTTTCTGCGGGGCCAGACGGATGCGGGCACCATTGGCTCCGCCCCGTTTATCCGAGCCTCGGAAGGTCGATGCAGAACCCCATGCCGTACGTACCAATTGACCGACCGGGATGCCTAATTGCAGTATCTTGTTTTTCAAAACATCGACGTCCTGCACATCAATCAATTTGTGGTCGACCGCTGGAATCGGGTCCTGCCAGATCAATTCTTCCTCCGGCACTTCTGGTCCCAGATAACGGGTTACAGGCCCCATATCCCGATGGGTCAGTTTGTACCAGGCCCGGGCAAAAGCATCGGCAAATTCGTCCGGATTTTCGTAAAAGCGGCGTGAGATCTTTTCATAAGCCGGATCAAAACGCAGCGAAAGGTCGGTGGTCAGCATGGTTGGCACATGGCGCTTCGAGGGATCATGGGCATCCGGAATTTTACCAACTCCGGCGCCGGCCTTGGGTTTCCATTGGAAGGCGCCCGCCGGGCTTTTGGTCAATTCCCAGTCATAACCAAATAAATTCTCGAAGAAGTTGTTGCTCCAGCGGGTGGGAGTTTCCGTCCAGGTCACTTCCGGACCTCCGGTTATGGTGTCACCACCTTTTCCGGATCCATAGCTGCTCTTCCATCCCAGACCTTGTTCCGCAATGCCGGCTGCTTCGGGCTCGGGCCCGACCAGGCTGGCATCACCGGCGCCATGGGTTTTACCGAAAGAATGGCCCCCGGCAATGAGCGCAACGGTCTCCTCATCGTTCATAGCCATACGCTTGAAGGTCTCACGGATATCGACCGCGGCAGCTACCGGATCCGGATTTCCATTGGGACCTTCCGGATTGACATAGATCAAACCCATTTGGACGGCAGCCAATGGATTTTCGAGGTCACGTTCACCGGAATACCTTTTATCCCCAAGCCACTCGCTCTCGGCGCCCCAATAGATATCTTCTTCAGCTTCCCAAATGTCCTCCCGACCGCCTCCAAAACCAAAGGTTTTAAATCCCATCGATTCCAGAGCCACGTTTCCGGCCAGAATCATCAGATCCGCCCAGGATATCTGTTTGCCATATTTTTGCTTCACCGGCCATAAGAGGCGACGGGCTTTATCCAGGTTGGCATTATCGGGCCAACTGTTTAGCGGGGCAAAACGCTGGTTTCCGTTGCCACCGCCACCCCGACCATCACCTATCCGGTAGGTTCCGGCGCTGTGCCAGGCCATACGGATAAATAAAGGACCATAATGACCGAAATCTGCCGGCCACCAATCCTGGGAATCCGTCATCAATGCCGTGAGGTCATTTTTCAGTGCGGTAAAATCCAATTTTTTGAATTCCTCAGCATAGTCAAATTTTTCACCCATGGGATTTGACAGTTGACTGTGCTGACGCAACAAGTTTAATTTCAACTGGTTAGGCCACCAGTCCCGGTTTGATGTCCCTCCACCAGCGGTGTGATGAAATGGACATTTGCTTTCTCCATTCGTCTTAGAATGGTGAGCATGTGATGTATTATCCATAATTAATTAAGCTTTTTTATCCAATAAACTCTCAAGTTACGACAAACAGTATGATAACTTACATCAATATATTTTATGATGCTATAGATAATATCAATAACACCTACGCCGTACCCGTTCATCCGAAATTTCGATGGTTCCAGACTTCACACCTACCCTTCTTAACCACATGACATTTCTGAACCCACCCCTTCTGTTCCCTCCCACGGAGGTGATTTAGGGGTGGGTTCTCCATGGTTGCTGACATTTCTGAATCCACCTTGTGTTCCCCGCCCGGGAGGGGAATTCCCCAATTGTTTCGTCTGGCCTGGATACTCACCATTTCGCTGTCCTGGCATACCTATCTATTGATGTCCTTAACCACAAGTCCCCTCCCACGGACGGGATTTTGGGGTGGGTTCTACCTGGTTGCTGGCTTTTCTAATCCCACCCCTTCTGTTCCCCTCCCGGGAGGGGAATTCCCCAATTGTTTCGTCTGGCCTGGATACTCACCATTTAGCTGTCCTGGCATTCCTATCTATGATGTTCTTGACCCAAATCCCCTCCCCCGGAGGGGGTTTAGGGGTGGGTTCTACCTGGTTG
>JAGQXC010000018.1 GCA_020436785.1 Saprospiraceae bacterium
GTACATCCAGCCATACCGGTTGTTGCTTGACCTGGTGGTTCTCAATGTTATGCAAAAACGACTGAATGGTTTCCGTTTGCGGTTTATGGACATAGCAGGCGCTGTAGCACGCCGTAGGACAATGGGCAATGCCGGAACGTACGATGAAGGCGAGTGCGGAAGCCTGGCCGGAGAATGCCTCGATGGTCACCACAGCCTCTGCTTTCTCTGCAATTTTCTGCAAGCCGATGGGCAGAGGATGCAATTGGTGCAGTTCAACTTGCAGCAGGCGGGATTTTATTTTCACATTTTCCGTGGCGGACCATACCTGCGGGGCATCGCTGATCAGGAGAATGCCGTGACGATCGGTGTTTTTTCCCTTGAAGGCGTGGTATTTGCGACCAAAAAGGGTAGCAAATTGATCCCGGCTCCGGTTTAGAAATTCATCGACGGCTGAGAAGAAATAAGCTTGTCGGGCTGCTGCTTCGTAGGCCAGACCAGCATTCGACTTGGAGACTCCACTGAGTACAGGAAGGTCCACATGAAAGGTGCGGGGGATGCGTCGCCGGGATTTCCCAAAAAGCATCTGCTGCGCTTCGCTGGGTGCCGGGATGCGGTCATCGGCATCACCAAGGTATTGCCGGATCAACAGGTCATCCGGTAGCTGGATGTCTTCATCCTGCCCGCCAGCATAAAGGACAGCGCCGGGAACCAGCGCCTGCTCGGCGACGTGGTGGGCGATCAAGGTGAAATCCATCAATTCCTGGACGGTGTTGGCTCGCAAAACGAAGGCTCCGGACTCCACGACCTGATGCCTATGGATGGGATCCGCTACCACCACCAAGGGTAGCAGTTGGCGAACAGCCTGCTGTAAGACTGGCAACGGATTTTCGCTGGGGTCGAGCCACGCAGCGGCACGCAAACCACCGGCGCTGTTGCCCAGGATGAAGGCTGCTTCACCGGTCGTATTCACCTGGATGAGGCGTCCCGAGGGATGGCGACCGGTATTGGCAACCGCATCCGGAAGGCAGATGCCCTCGCTGATATGCATTTCCAATTCCAGCCATCGCTGTTGGGCCTGATCAATTTTTTTCATCACTGATAATAGATGTCTTCTTCAAATTCGCTGGTGTCGACCGTTCCGACTGCCAGCGGAGAAGTCGTTTTCTGTTCAAATTGACGATCATTTTCCAACCACACGATGGCGCCGGTCGGGCAGCGTGCCGTCGACAGCGGAGAGGTTAGTTCATTCATGTCGTAATGGATGACGGCCAGGTTATTGGCCATTTCGATGACACCGGGTATGGAGTCGGCTGCACAACGTCCGCAGGCATTACACGCGACCGAACAGCGGGCCAGCGCTTCGTCGCCGGCGAGCAACGATTTGCACTGGACCATCAGTTTTTGTGACACCGGCATCAACGTAAATAAATTTTTGGGGCAGACTTCGACACAATCGTTGCAGGCCACGCATTGGTCGATGTCCACGACAGGCAATCCGTTAGCATTCAGATGAATGGCATCGAAATCACATGCTTCGGCACAATCGCCCAAACCCAGACAACCCCAGTTGCAGTCTTTGGTGCCTCCGGCGATGGTTGCTTCACCCCGGCAGGTGTTCAAGTGTCCGGAATAGGCCACCCGACGCGGTGATTCTTTGGCTCCGCCGGCGCATAGGAGGCGGGCAACAATCTTTTCTCCACCTCCGGCATCGACACCCAGGAAGGCAGCGATCTTCTCCACTCCGGTCGGCGAGCTCACGGTGCATTTGCCCGGGCTTAGTTCCATGGCCACCAGTTTCTCTGCAAATGCCCGGCAGCCCGGCATGCCACAGGCACCGCAATTGGCGCCGGGCAACATGCTTTCCACCTGGTCAATGCGCGGGTCCTCATACACCTTCATTTTCTTATAGGCGATCGCCAGGATGGTGGCAAACAACAGTCCCAATCCGGTCAACAAAACGATGGATATGATGACTTCTCCCCACATGCTCAATTAAATTGCTCAGCACGTTTGATCAGTGCCTCTAGGTTTGGCTCGTCCGGATGCTGCGGAAGGCCGGGGTGAATGCATCGCGCCGGGCATTTCTCCGCAGCGGCAACGATTAACGCGTAGGTACCGCCCTGCGGATTGTGGACAATGGCTTGTTTGTCCCCATTGTATTTAAATACTCCGGGTACCGCATTGATGCAGTCGTTGCAGGTGGTACAGCGGAAGGTCTCGATCCAGGCCTCGGCGCTGATTTCCTCCTCTTTTTCTTCCGGTTCCGGTGCCGGTATGTCAACCTGTTTTGGTTTATCTGCCGGCATGGGAAGTGCTTGTGTTTTGGGTGCAGTGGCTGACGGAACGGCAGAAAGGTTGTGATCGAGGTCAAGCAATACATTGACCAATCGATCCATAGCCTTGCCTCCTTCTTCCTTGCGGATGTGTTCGATTTTAGCGTCCATATCCGCCTTCAGCTCTTCGATTTCTTTCACTTTCTCGGCCTCCCATTCGGTGCGAGCCAGTTCGATGGCGCGGCTGACATGATAACTGTTCACGCCACCCAATTCCTGGATGAATTGCCAGTTATCCAGGCGCTCTTTGCATGGGGCTAGCCAGGAAAATGGTACGGCGGCCTTATGCAACCGGTTTTCATCATCGAGTACCCAAATGAATGGTAAATGTTCTGCCAGCGCCTGTACCGGAGTATTGAGATAATCTTGCAGAGGCATTAAAACATCCGGGTACAGGGAAGGTGGTATTACTTCCAATTCTGCGGTGCGGACGGGATCCATGGCATAAAAATCAGCCGGAGTCAGGGTAAATGCCAAGGTTTCAGGCTTGCCGTCAACCATTACTTCCAGGTCGTAGCAGGCAAATTGACGACCGGCTTGCGGGTTGGCTGCAATGGTAAAGCGGCTGCCAAATTGTTCGCCGGCAAGAATGTTATAGGCCAGACGTGGAAACGTGCGGCTTTCGCAAGCCGTATTCAGCGTTGTAAAATCATACAGGGAGTCATCTGCCGCCTGATCGGCAAATAATACATTCCACAACACGGGCAAGGGTGAGTACAACCCGGTCTGCAGGGCCTGGTGCAATGCTTCGGGCTGATCGCTGGTACCCTGAAAGATATAGGCATTGCGGTGTGACAATGCCAGAGCTGCCAATTCCTGGCGGAATACCGGCTGATCAGGATCTTCGTCAGGCAATGCCAGGTCGGACAAGCGGTTGACGGCGAACACCTTGATGGGGGCATTGTCCGTCAACAAGGCGAGCAGGTCTTCCGGCTCCTGCAACAGTTGCCGGCTTTCGGCGATGACCAGTAGTGGAGGCAACAATTGAATGTCTTCTTCCCTGAGGTTGACAAAACCAAACCGGTCAAAATAGGTATTGTGGAGGTCTTCCTCGTAGGCATTGGCGAGTTCCAGTTCCGCCAAACGCATGGATGCAATGATCCCGACCAGATCATTCATTTCACTCCGGAAGTAAGCTTCGGCTTTGGCACAGGGATGACCAGTCGTAATGTCCAGGGTGGTCTCTTTCAGGATCGTATCAAGCGCAAATTCCCGGGCCAGATCGGCGGTGACAAAGACCATACTGGTGTGCTCCTGGAAGAATTCGACGGCGTGTTCGAGGGTAGCCAGGGCGCTTTGAATGCGCTGCAGTCTTTCAGAAGTCCAACCGGCGCTGGCATCTGCCGGCATCAATTGTTCAACCGCCGAAAAAGAAACCATGCTGGAAATGAGGTCATCCGGTTCCTGCTCTTTTCTTCTGGATTCCGTGGAGGCCGAATGGTGTAACTGGAGCAATTCCTTGATGCCTGAAATCAATTTTCGAATTCGATCCACCAATTGACGGGTGGATTTTTGGCGCTGTCCGATTTCCAGATTTAATAGTTGAAATGGTGTCCTGGATGAGAAATCGATGATGACGCCCTGGTGATTCATTAGTTCTTCTTCGAGGCGGTCACAGGACTTGACGAATAGTTGGCCTTCCTCTCCATGTACTTCCAGCATTTTCAGATGGCTAAAAGCTTCCTCCAGGGTTTTGCCGTAGTCTTCCGGCTTTTTACCGGTAAGACTTTGCCGTAGATAGGCTTCCAAACGCAATAGATTTTGCCCCAGCAGACTCGCTTCTCCTTCCTTAAATAGCTGTTTATGGACTTCCTGGAGCAAGCTTCTTACCGGAGACAAGGTCTGTGCTTCGAAGTCGTAGAAGACCGGAAAATCGGTATCCGGATGTTGACCGCGCAAGAATGCGGCCAGCAGCACCGGGGCCACCGGCATCGTCAGGCATTTACCGGTTTTGGTACCATCGGCAAAAAAACGACGCAGGGCCTGGTAGTATTTTCGCCGTTCGGCATCGTCAGCCCGGGGTTCATTCCGGAGAACCGGTCTCGCATCGGCTTGTTTTTCCTTCAGATCCGTTTCAGGTACCCCGGTAGGAAGGTTCGATTGAAATGGATCTTCCTTGAAATAATCCCCGAAGGCGATTTGTTTTTCCTTTTCCATGATTTTCGGCTTCAAATGGTGTAACGCTCCAATAGCGCATCCACCGCCTTGCTTTTTTCATCCACGGACATACCCAGGTTGTGTGCTCCATAATCGTCGTAACGCATGTTCTCTGTGTTTTGGTAGAGAAGGCCAACGGGAATGCCATCGTGGATTTCGGCGACTTCCCGGGCCGCCCTGAGATCCGCAGGATCGTGATCCAGATTCCGTTTAAAGGTTTTGGCGATGGCAGGATCCAACTCGATGCCCTGATCGTGGTTTAATAAAACCAGTGAATTCGGATCGGCGGCCATGTCGCCATACAGGTCTTTCATGTACATGGGACAGCGCTGGACAATACGCACGAAAGCCAGTCCCGGATGATCGGCGGCTTTGCGAATGGTTGCCTGCAGGTGAGCGGGATGCCAGTCAGTCGTCTGTGCCACAAAAGAGACGTTGGCAAATCCCAGGGTGGTCTGCAACGGATTGATCGGCGGCACTACGGATCCACGCGGGTGGGTATTGGAGTGCGTGCCCAGGGCGCTGGTGGGCGATGTCTGTTTTTTGGTCAGCCCGTAAATGCCGTTATCGAAAAGCAGAACCACCATTTTCATGTTGTACCGGATGGCATGCACCCAGTGTCCGGCGCCGATGGAACAGCAGTCTCCGTCACCGGTGATGACGAACAGGTGCAGGTCCGGCCGGCGGAATTTAACGCCGCAGGCTACCGGAAAGGCGCGGCCATGCAATCCATGGAATCCATAGGTACCCATGTAATGGGGGAACCGGCTGCTGCAGCCGATGCCGGAGACACAGACCGTCTTTTCCGGCGGATATTGTTTGTCCTTGCAAACTTTATGCACAGCTGCCAGGATGGAGTGGCCTCCACATCCGGGACACCACCTTGCGGTGCTTTTTGCGTAATCATCCAACCCGTAATATACTTCGGGCATAGGGATGGAGCAGGCATCTGCTTTTAAACCAAACATGATCTGGATTTTTCTGAATGATTAGGAAGTTTATTCTTTTTCAAGCCAATTGCTTTTTGATGATCTCAAGGACCTGGCCGGGGCCCAATGGCTGTCCATAGACGTTGCCGGCACAATCGATGTCCACCAGCGTACGGGCACGCAGTTGCCAGGCCAGTTGTGAGTAACGTCGATTTTCTTCGGTAATCATCGGGTCTCCTACCGTATCGCTGTAATTGATCTCGATGGTCATTACTTTCTTAAACCGCTTAAAGATGTCGGCCAATCCGGGTTCGAAGGGGAACAGGAAGCGCAGGTGGATGGAGCTCACTTTGAGGCCTTCTTCGCGGGCCATTTCAATGCCTTCATCGATGGCGCCCAGTGTTGATCCCCATCCCACAACCAGCAGATCGCCTTCCGGATCACCATGGATGGTGGGCGGTTTTAAGGTCTTCTGAAAGGCAGCGAATTTACGGCTGCGGGCTTCGGACGACCGTTGATTGATCTCCGGTTCGTAGGCGACTTTGCTGTTCTCATCATGAGCCAGTCCGGTCAGGGTATACATGCCTCCCTTTTGACCAGGAATGGGGCGCTTGCTGATGCCGGTTTCCGGGCTCCAGTCGAAGGCGCGGATTCCTTCTTTCCAGGGACTTAAATCGATGGGTAAAGCAAACCAGTCCGGATTCACCTTGGGCCGTTTGAATGGCTGCACACCTGTAGCCAGGTTGGCATCACTTAACAGGAAGACGGGCGTGCGGAACGCCTCGGCCAGCTTGCGGGCCAGGATCACAAAATGAAAGCACTCCTCAATGGTGGCTGCCGCCAGAACGATCTTTGGTACATCACCGGTCTGTCCCATAATGGCTGCCGTCAGGTCGCTTTGTTCCACCTTGGTGGGCAATCCGGTCGACGGGCCGCCACGCTGTACGTCAATGATGACCAGAGGCACTTCCGCCATCACCGCGAGCCCGATGAATTCCGTTTTGAGGGCAATCCCCGGGCCGGAGGTGATGGTCACCGTCGTCTTTCCCGCGTAGGCTGCTCCCACGGCAAAACCGATGGCGGCAATTTCATCCTCGGCCTGATGGACGACGCCACCCACTTTCTCAAAGTGTTCGGCTAGGTGGTGGGAGGCGGACGTGGCCGGGGTAATGGGATACATGGAGCACAGCTCGATGCCGGCAGCCATGATGCCCAGACTCAGCGCTTCGTTGCCATTCATCACCACTTGTTCGTCGGAAACCTTCATCGGTGGGATTTCGTAGCAGAAATCCAGGTTTTCTTTTGCATAGTGGTAGCCGGCGTGCAACAGATCAATGTTGACATCGATCACTTTCTGGGACTTCTTACGGAAGGTTTGGTGAATCTGTTTTTCGGCGATTTCCACATCGCGATCATAGATGTAACAGAGCATTCCCAATACCCACATGTTTTTCCCTTTACGGGCGTCCATGACCAGCTTGAGGCATTCGGTCTCCATGGGTATTTCACGTACATCAAACCCCTCAGCTTTGAATTCGGTCAGGGCTTCGGCGTATTGACGGCGGATCTCCGGGTTTTCATCGGAGGCCCACTTGTTTTCGATCAGCAAGATGGTGCCCTGTTTATAGGCATTTTGGCGCAAGCGGCCATAGAGAACTTGTTCATTCAAGGCAACCACCAAGCCGGCATGGTCACCCATGTTGGTGATCTTTTTGGCGCCAAACCGCACCCGGATCCCGGAAGCTCCTTCGCGGGAACGGGCAGGGGGTTGTATTTCGGCGGGTATGATCTCTACGGTCCAGACTCCATTACCCATTTTGGCAGAGATCTGACCGAGACTTTGACCGCATTTCTGGGCACCTTCACCGGAATCGCTGACGATCTCGACGATGGCCTGGTCGATTTTTTTTCGCTGACTGGTCCCTTTTCCATTCGTGGTATTCAGGACATCGAGCGCATGCTTATCCATCGTTTAAACTTTTTATCGAAATTACGTCAAGACCTTACGAAAGGGAAGGTCAAAAAGATGACGGATATCACCTTTTAGGAGGAAGTTTATACTTGTTTATGAGATTCTTTTTCATACAGGTTTTGCCAAAGACCGTTTTATCCACAAGGTTTGCGGGTGAATTAGATTCTGTAAGTGGGGTGGCTTACGGAATAATCGGCCGCCGAAATGGAGTTATCCAGGCGATGCCTTCTGACCGCATCGCAGGCCTGGCGAGCTTACAGACCGTAAATGGATCCGAGCGAAGGGTAAATTTCCCCAGTATCCGCAAGCAGGATTTGAAATAAAGTTTTGAGTAAATTATATGGTTATTCTCTTTAATGCCTGGTAAATCCCCGCATGACTTGTTCGAGGATCTTAGTTTTTACAAAACGAGGAACGGTACGCAAGCTGTATAACAGCACTTTGGATAGCAACCCGGGGACCACATTTTTTTGTTTGCCCAATGCCGAAAGAATTGGAACGCCAATTTTAGCAGGCGCCAATGCATTTTTCATGATCATGTTTGCCCGGTTACCAAATCCGCTATCTACGGGACCCGGAGAAGCGGCCAGCACATCAATGTGGAAAGGTGTAAGTTCTACTGCCAGGGCTTCGGCAAGAGATTGAATATATGCTTTGGTTGCGGCGTAATTGGCCGCATACGGAACCCCCTGGAATGCAACCAGAGAGCTGAGAAAAACAATTCCTCCGCGTTGCTGCTTTTTAAATTGCTGCGTAAAGTAGTGGGTCAGTGAAAGTACGGCCTCGCAATTCACCCGCAGCATGTTGACTTCATTCTGCAAAGAGGTGTTCCCAAAAGGGCCTGATGTTCCAAACCCGGCATTATTGATTAGCAACCCAATGGTTAATCCTTTCGTTGACTGAATGAGTTGTTTTACTCCTTCCGGAACGGATAGATCCGCCGCAACCGGTTTTATTTGAATTGATTTCGTTTTGAGCTTCCTCGCGATTTCGAGCAAACGCTCTTCATTTCGCGCAGTCAGGACCAGGTTGAATTTAGCTTCAGCAAGTTGGGTGGCCAGTTCCAATCCAATTCCTGAAGATGCTCCGGTTACAATGGCCCATTCGCCGTATGTGGCTTTTAGCCTGCTTTTTTCTGAATCTGATAACTTCATGATGCATGATTTAGTCCTCAATCGGTTATGCAAACATGAGGTGAAGGACAGGGCTAAAACGATAACAAATGTTTATACTTTGGGGAATTCTTGCTTTTTTAGGCGGCTTAAGTGGACGGAAGTAATGCCCAGATACGAAGCGATCATATGTTGTGGTACGCGGTTGTGAATATTTGGAAACACCTCGGTGATGTTGTCATATCTTTCTTTTGGCGTCCGGATATACTGATTCTTAATGCGGTTGTCCTGGTAGATAAAGTAATATTCGGCCACCAGGCGTCCCATTTTCTGGCCCTCCTTTAAGTGACTATATCCCCAATCGATGGCCTGCCGGGGCAATACCACTACTTGTGTATCCTCCAATGCCTCCAGAATGTAGTGCGACGGGTGTCGCTGGATAAAATTTGAATAATCAGCGATAAATTGATTTTCCATTGCAAAGTGGATCGTATTTTCTTTCCCTTCTTTATCAAGGACCATCACCCGAATCAGACCACTATTGATGAAAAATATTTCATTGGGCACACTGCTTAACCGGCTTAAGATCTCATTTTTTCTGAAGTTTTTAATAAAGCATTTTCCCAGAAATTCCTTAAGTTCAATTTCCGAAATCTGAATCATTTGACGCATTTCCTGTCTGATCTTTTCCATACGGATGATTTAGGTATGTTCAATCGACCCTGGTAAATTGTACCCGTTTTATGCGGTCTCCATTTAAGTAAAGTGTTGTTATTTTTGAATTGGTTGGATCAAAATTTAATGTATAATTATCTACAAGAACCTTCTCCTTGGAAATAAGTATTCCATTGGAAGTGTGGTCGTTTTTTCCTATCCGTAAGGAATAGCTGCTATCCGAATTATAGGTAATTTCCAACTGCGTTTCTGTCTCTGCATTCAGGTATTTTCCATTCAGGGTATGATAATTAAAGTTGGTAAAATCAGCTATTTGTTTTACCAAAGTGTAAGGGGCATGATTGACGTAATAAGCTGTTACCTTCAGGATGCCATTGGAATCGGTGGTGAATTCTTGTTTAAAGTCGGGGTCGTACTTCTGGTGGAAAATATTGTCGGCTTCCCTTTCCAACTCAACATCGTTTCTGCCGATCCTTTTTAAATAAATCCTATGGTCTTTCTTTTCAAATTGAAATGCGAAATCTTTATCGGTTAAATAAGTACCTGTCAGTTCATCCTCAGCAAAGTATTTTCCAATACGAGCAGGTTTGGTGACCAGGTATTCTTTGTCGTTTTTGAGGCCGAAAAGGACATCGGCCATTTGCCTGGTCTGCATCGAGGGTATCGATTTTCCAGTATTGGTCAGGGTGATCATCGAAGTTTTTTCCCTTGGAAACCGGATCACGGTCGCCTTCATGGCTCCCGTTACGCCTTCATGGAAAGTATAGTCCATCCCTTTATAGATACCAAACTCAAGACCAAAACCATAATTTGGGAAGGATGTGCCGGGAATCGGATGTTGAGAGCTATTTATTAACGCGTTGAGTGGTTGAAATATAAATAAAAAAGATCATGCATTTGTTTGAAAATCAGTATTTTAAAGAAATAACCACAAATCTTAAAACTACTGATATGCATGATCTCAAGTCAATTTACACAA
>JAGQXC010000264.1 GCA_020436785.1 Saprospiraceae bacterium
ATGTTGCGGATCATCAGTGGGATCAGCTTTTCCGGAAATTGGTAAGGTCCGTAGTTGTTGGAACAATTGGAGATCAAGACCGGTAAACCATAGGTGTGATGAAACGCCCGGACAAAATGATCCGAACTCGCTTTGGATGCGGAATATGGAGACCGGGGATCGTAGGGTGTTGTTTCGGTAAAGAATCCTTCCTCACCCAAACTGCCGTACACCTCATCGGTTGAAATGTGGTAAAAACAATGACCGGAAGCATCTTTCCAGGCTTCTTTGGCCACCTGCAATACGGTTACCGTACCCAGTACATTGGTTTGGATAAACTGGAGCGGTTCGTGAATAGACCGGTCGACGTGCGACTCCGCAGCCAGATGGATGACGTGGGTAATGCCATGATCCTTAAACACCCGGCTAAGCGTATCCCGATCCAGCACATCCCCTTTGATGAAGGTGTAATTGGGAGCGTTCTCGATGGCCGCCAGATTTTCAAGGTTTCCGGCATAGGTAAGCGCATCGTAATTGAAAATTTGATATTGAGGGTATGCCCGGACAAAATGTTGGATCACGTGGCTGCCAATAAATCCAGCTCCTCCGGTAATCAGGATATTCTTATGCATTGGAATGAAATCATTGGTTGAAATGGAATTACAAATCTACACGTATGCAAGGGCATCTTCAAGCGCCGGTTAACTTCTCCCGAAAATAGGCATAGGTTTTTTCCAGTCCCTCCTTTCGGGAAATCTTAGGGTTCCAGTCCAGTAATTCCTTGGCTTTGGAAATATCGGGTTGCCGGACCTTGGGGTCGTCTTCAGGCAAAGGTTTAAAAATGACATATGCCTCCGGATTGCGAACCAGGGCCATAATCTCTTCGGCCAGTTGCATAATGGTGATCTCTTCCGGGTTCCCGATATTAACCGGCAAGTTATAATCACTCATCAATAACCGGAAAATCCCCTCGACCATGTCTTCAATGTAACAAAAGGATCGGGTTTGCTGGCCACTGCCGAAAACAGGGATGCCTTCTCCCCGGATGGCTTGGGCAAAAAAGGCAGGCAACGCCCGGCCATCTTCCACACGCATTCGTGGGCCATAGGTATTGAAAATCCGCACTATACGCGTATCTAGTTGATGGTAGGTGTGGTAGGCCATCGTGATGGCTTCCTGAAAACGTTTGGCTTCATCGTACACACCGCGGGGACCGATGGGATTCACATTGCCCCAATACGATTCCGGCTGAGGGTGAACCAGGGGATCCCCGTACACTTCCGACGTGGAAGCAATCAGGATCCGGGATTTTTTTTCCTTGGCCAACCCCAATAGATTATGCGTGCCCAGCGATCCCACTTTCAGTGTTTGGATTGGCATTTTCAGATAGTCGATCGGAGAGGCTGGAGAAGCAAAATGCAGGATGTAATCGAGGCGTCCCGGCACATGAACGAATTTGGTCACGTCATGATAATAAAACTCAAAGTTTTGCCGGGGAAAGAGGTGTTCGATGTTCTTGAGATCTCCGGTGAGCAGGTTGTCCATTCCGATCACCTGGAAGCCTTCCGCCAGCATCCGGTCACATAAATGCGATCCAATGAATCCGGCCGCACCGGTAATCAAAACTTTCTCTTTCGACATAATCTACATTTTGTTGCACATGGCAATTAGCAGGCCTCATTTACCCGCGACCAAAGATGGTGAATTGGGACAATGCTTGCAAATGAGAATGGGTATGGGTGTGGGGTATGGGGTACGAGGTAGAGTAGGGGGTGGGGGGTGTGGGGTGTGCGGTGTGGGGGCCGAGG
>JAGQXC010000265.1 GCA_020436785.1 Saprospiraceae bacterium
CCCTGGAGATCAAGCGCCTGCTGTACATGACCGATCGTCGTATTCGTTATGCATCCAGCGCTTCGTTAAAAGAAGCGGCGGTGTATTTCAAATCCGGCAGCCTCTATCAATGTAAACCGGAAGAAGGGTATACGTGTGCCAAATACATGGGCAATGTCAACAACTATATGAATTCGGTATGCATCGTCGAACACCCCGACGGCACCACTTACCTGGTCGCTCTGATGTCCAACGTCCTTAAGAAAAATTCCGCCAACGATCACAATGCCCTGGCAGGAAGGATTGATAAGTTAATGCATTAATCCGGTCATTGGTTAAATCGGGCCTGGTTAGTCCCACTCTTTGAGGATGCCTGCAGCCAGCTCATATTCTTTATCCATCCCTTTGATCACCACCTTCTCCAACACTTCCCGGTAGCGTGTATCCCCCAGGGCCTGGATCAACCGCAACACCGCCATGCGGATGCGGGGATCATCCATATCCAGCAGCCGGATCAACGTATCGCGTTCAGAAGGAAGCGGCACATCCAGATCTCGGATGGTTTCTTCGGTGATTGTTTCCAGCATGGAGGACTCGATCAGCGGGATTAGCACCCGTTTTATCCCCGGCTCCAGCAGATTATCCAGGAATTCGAGGGAGCTGATCCGCCGCTCGGTGGCCGGGCTGGACAAGCCCTTGTAAATGGCCAGCATGTCCGCCGGAGGGTACGTCAACCCCAGCAATCGGAAAATGATCTCCAACTGCCGGTCCAATCTCTTTTCCAGCAGGTCGATCAACCTCTGGCGAACCTCGTTGACCTGTCCCAGACCGGCTTCGAGCCGTTGTTGCACGTAAAGCATGCCAAGGATCGTCTGGAAGCGATGAGCAACGACTAATATCCTTTGGCTGATGGCTTTCCGGTCAAAGGTCAGATCATTGGTTTGCACACGCAGTTTGTTCAATCCACGCAACGCCTCATAGCGGATGACCGGATCGGTATGTTCCATCCATTGCATAAGCAGGCGGACAGCACCCTGAGTGGGAATACGTTTTACCACCCGGGGCAATAGTCGTTTGGTAAGCAAAGGCGTAGTCTCGTGGTCCATTTCCTGCCGGGCAACCGGCACCAGGTTATTGCCAAAGGCATCCAGGGACTGGAGGACATTTTCCCTCCATTTTCGTTGCACCATGAGGGGTAAGATGTAGGGAATAAATTTCGACTGCTGACTGAGCCCTACGGTCTGAATCAGCGAGGCCAATAAGTCAGGATCACCCTGGGCCAACTTTTCCTCAATCACGGGATACAACGGTTCCAGATGTCCATAACCAATGGCCTTAATGGCGGTATTCATCAAATAATCCCGTTGTTCCTCCGGTAGATTCCAGGTCGCTTCATGGATCAGTTGACGGATATTGTCTTCCAATTGATACTCCCGGGACAGGGCAGGTTCCAGCTGTGATTCCTGGGCGAGAAAGACCCACGCGGCACCTCTGACCCGGTAATCGGGGTGATGGAGAAAACGATCCAACCATTTACTGCGTGAATCCGGACCCTGGGAACCCAGGTACTGAAAGGCACGAATACGCACCCGTAATGATTCATCATGAATGAATGCCTCGATCTCCGGTAAGAAAGGCCGGTGGTCCAGAGATGCCAGGTTTTCAATCGCGGCAGCCCGGATATTGAAATCCGGATGATGGATCAGCGGAATATAGGCTTCATAAAGCCGGTTATCTTTCAGTTCAAGCAATTTGTTCAACAGGTAAAGTCGTTGCTGGTCACCGCCTTCCTGCAATACTTTGCGAATGCCCCCGAGGACCGACTCATTTTTCAGATCGAGGACAGGTGATGCGGCTTCTGATTTCGCATTGCCGGGCCCCTCAACCTGAAGCTTAAACAACCGGATGTATTCAATACGCACCTGGTAGGCTAAATACAACCAGATTAGAACAAACAAAACAATAAGGGCATTAACGGCCAGGGTAGATAGTCGCAGACCATCCACGAGAAAGATAAGTAAAAGCCCACCGAGGCCGGTCGCCATGCTATCAACAAATACGTCGATAAAGGTCTTGGTCTGCTTCTTGATGTACAACGGTATCGGCAATATCAGCAATTCGAGTGCGGCTTTGTTGATGGATTGTTTGAAACTCCCATCCGACATTTTTAGCAGGACCGCCGCCATCAGCGATATGGGGTTGAAGAAGAGCATGATGGTAGCGAACAGGATGAGTGAAGGGAGAAATACCAATGATATCCCCACGCCCAGCGTACCAACCACCCGCCTGGTGATGAACAACTGAAGCAACAACGAAAGGACATTGAAGGTAGAAAACCAGAAGCCAAAAAAGGCGGTCAACTCATCGGCATCCTGAATATTGGTCGAGGCGATGCCTCCGAATTGGTAATCCACCAATTTTGCCACTAATACGCTGAACCCAACGATCAGCGCGATGTAGGTCAGATGCCGGGATTCCAGGACCATACGTGCCGGGTGTTTATTCGGCACTTCTTCCTCTTTGATCTCGGTGTGGATGTATTTTTCAGCGGCATAGTGCTTCCAGACATACCGGCTGATGGGAATGGTCCCGCTTAACAGGATTGCTCCAACAAATGCCAGGTTTTCACTGCGTAAGAAAGGAGCTAAGAATGAGGTCAGATAACCCCCGAAGATGCCACCGGCGATGGCACCGGCTCCAATAAACCCATAAAGGCGCTTCGCTTCGCGAGGGTTAAATACCAGATTCGCCAATACCCAAAACTGGGAAGTCGTCAGTAGAGCAAACAAAGCTACCCAGACATAAAACAGGTATAGAACCAGGCGTACGCCGATTCCCAGAGAGAGCAAGGCACCGAAAAGTCCAAGGGAAACCACGCAAAACCACAAGGTCCCCGACAACATCTGGTAGAAGGACACCCGGTGCAGTGCCCGGGCATAAAGGGTAGTAACCACGGCAGCCGTGATGGCTACCCAAATAAATGCGTACGGTAAAGACCGCACTCCGAAGGTGGATAAAAAGAGTGCATTGACTGTGGGTTTGACGATGAGAAGCGTGGTGATGATCAAAAAAATGTGGATCATCATGAGAATTGCCCGGCGCATTTCACCATCCCGTATATCAAAAGCCTTCTTGGTAAAAACGTAGAGCGTGTTCGATAAGCTTTCCATCAGACCTGTAGAACGTAGCTTACCGTCAAGGTACGCGTTTCGGGGAATTGTCCAAGCGGCAATTCAGGCTATTTCATCGAGGTGAGGAAGGAATTGAACGTCAGGGAGCGATCGTGTGGGTCGAAGCGGGTATCTGAATGACTTTTTCAGCGAGTTTTACCAGGTCCCGCATGATCTGTTCGCCTTGTGCATCTTCAGCCAGTGCAACCAGGATGTACCGGCGATCACCCCCGTCATCCACCAGAATGGAATCGGCATGGTAGTTTTTCCACGAGCCGGACTTACGATACATGGTTGCTCCAGGAGCCAGTTTGTCCAGTGTATTGACAAATTTATGGTGCAATTCGGGATCGCTCATGATGCGCATCATTTGTGCCGAGCGGGTCGGCGAGACCAATTTACCGTTGTACATCAGGTAATAAAACCGGCAAACCTGATCAACCGTAGCAGCATGACTCAATCCTTTCAACGGATCCGGATGACGGTCTCCGCCTGAACCGTAGCGTTTTCCTACCCATAGTCCACCTCCCTGAGTTTCGGAATACAACTGATACCTGGGATCTTCCAGGACCTGTTGGATTTTTTCATAACCCAGGCGGTCAATCATCCGGGTGGCAGCCTGATTGTCGGACCGGGCGATCATCAGACGCATGTCGGAGGTAACCTCGGAAGTTTCCGCCAATTCACCTTTGAACAGCGCGTCTTCAGCGGCCAGGAGAATGGCGATCTTCGGTAAGCTCGCGGCATACATCATCCGATTGCCATTTACCGAGGCGAACTCAACGTTGGCCGGATTGTGCAAATCAACGATGCCTACCGCCAACTTATGAGAGGCAATCAGTGAACGATATTGTGGATTGCGATTGAGTTCCGTGGTTAGACGTTGCTGAAATTCATTGTTTTGCCAATGGGCCAACGGAACAAAGGCATTCGATTTTGATTCAAAATAGTCTCCGTCGGTCGATTGCCCAATGGATAGCATTGGCAACAATAACCCCACGAATAAAAAGATTCTCAATGACATATATTCAGCTTGAAGTACTCAATCAGCGTATCAAAGAAACGAAAAGATCGATGAGAAAGTATGTGATTGTATTTCCGCAGATAAGATATTTTTTCTTGGTTCCGGTCTCATGGCCAGGTATCCAATCTAACATATGATCTCCAACAGCGAAAAGCCGGCAAAAATCCCTCCACTTGACAAATTTTAAGTGATCAAGATCACCAATCGAAGCATAGGGCCGGGTCAGTTCCTCCTTTTCCAAAACGCTTGGATTGCCTCGATGACCCGCATTTGATGGCTGGCCGGCATACCAATGTAAAGCGGCAGGCTCAGACAGGTGGCTGCCAGACGATTCGCCACCGGGAAGGCCCTTTCCGGCCAGTTATCCTGTGCATAGGCGGACTGCCGGTGGGGTGGTTTGGGATAATGAACGATGGTTTCAATCTTTTTTTCGGAGAGCCATTGTTGCAATTCGTCCCTTTGATCACTGTGGATGACATAGAGGTGATAGACATGGTTCAATCCGGGAATGACCGGTGGTAATCGCAATCCTTCGAGGTCCTGCAACCCCTGGTGATAGGTGTTCGCAAGCTGGCGTCGTTCTGCAATCCAGTTTGCCAGATGATGCATTTTTACATTGAGGAAGGTTGCCTGAATTTCGTCCAACCGGTAGTTGTAACCAATGACCTCGTTTTCGTAGCGTTTGCGCTGGCCATAGTTGCGTAAAATACAGAGCTGGTCAGCCAGTTCATGATCATCAGTAGTGATGGCACCGGCTTCACCCAACGCTCCCAGCACCTTGGTCGGGTAGAAACTGTGCGCGTTCAGATGTCCGAACGAACCGGTCCGTCTTATTCCAACGGTAGCACCGTGTGCCTGGGCATTGTCCTCAATGACCCATAACTGGTGCCGGTCTGCCAATGCCATTAATTCATCCATCGGGCAGGGCATGCCATACAAATGGACCGGGATGATCGCCCGGCTCGCCGGGGTTAGTGCCCGGGCCACCAGCTCGGCGCTGAAGTTGCCGGTGACCGGATCAGGGTCTACCGGCACCAGTTTCGCTCCAACATAGCTGACGGCCAACCAGGTAGCGATATAGGTATTGGCCGGAACGATCACCTCATCCCCCGGTCCGATACCAGCGGCCCGTAATGCCAGATGCAATGCAGCCATCCCGCTGCTGACGCCGACCGAATGTTGCTGTCCAATAAATTGGGCATAAGCAGATTCAAACTGACGGACGGCGTTCCCAAGCACATACCATTTGGTATCGAGGAATTGGGAAAGGGAATCCATAAATGCTTCCTTTAACGGGTCATGCATTCCTCCGAAATCGAGAAACGGAATGCGGTCGTTGGAATGTTCAGCTCCTCTCATCCGATTTCATTATAATTCCAATTCATAGGCTTCGAACACGGTCGTCCCGGCACCAAAGCCTTCTTTAAATCTGGCTAACCCGGAGTTGAGTACTTTTCCTTGTTCTTCGTTGCAGATGCCAAAATCAAAATAACGGCACCCTGCGTAAACGTCCTGAATCAAATGATTAAAAAGTCCGGTCAGCGCTTCTACTTGCTCACCCACTTCCGTAGCTGCAATGTACTGGGCATGGGCCACTCCCTGAAAGTTATAGACCAGTACTCCGGCAACGACTTCTTGCTGGCAGCAAGCTACATGCAGGCGAATGTACCGGGGAAAGGTTTCCATCAAATACTGCAACTCTTCGGAACG
>JAGQXC010000266.1 GCA_020436785.1 Saprospiraceae bacterium
CGGTCGAGCAATTTTACCGGAGAAGTAGGTGAAAAAGCACTGGGAGTGGTTGATGGTTATCGGGTTGACGAAAATGGATTTATCTATTTACCGTATATCGGACAGGTTGCTGCCGCTGGCAAGACCATCATGGCTATCCGGGAGGACATCAATACCCGGCTTGTTCAGTACTTACCCAAAGCCAATGTCCAGGTGCGGTTCGTGAATTTCAAAGTAACCCTGATGGGTGAAGTCAATCGCCCCAACACCTATGTAATCCCAAATGAACGGTTGAATATCATCGAAGCCATTGGGATGGCCGGTGACTTTACGCCTTACGCGAAAAGGAATTCCGTCTTAGTCATCCGGGAGCGCAACCAGATCCGCGAGTTCCACCGGGTTAACATTAAGGACAAATCCGTTTTTAGTTCACCGTATTTTTATTTGAGTCCCAATGACATCATCATTGTCGACCCGCTGAAGGCCAAGCAATATGCAACGACCGGTGATTTCTTTCAGCGATATTCCGGGATCTTTTTTCCCGTTGTCTCACTGGTCACATTCCTCTTAGGAGCTTCATTAAACAAATAATTCCTTTCTCTATGAGCGAAGATAGAGTCGATTTTATCTATGTCTTTAAAAAGGCATTAAAGTATTGGTGGCTTTACCTCATTTTATTGCCGTTGACGGTAGGCCTGGCTTATTGCTATTTGCAGATTACTCCCTTTCAGTATGAAGCACAAACCCGCATTCTGATCAAGGGGGTTAAAAATGCCGGACCGGTTCCGGAAGACGGCATTTTCTCCGACCTCAAGGGACATCAGTCCGATAACTCCATCGGCAATGAAGTGAACATCCTCACCTCAAGTCCATTGATGGAAAAGGTGGTTAACAAGCTGGATATTGAGAATACTTACATCGATATCAGTGGCTGGAAACCGGAAGATCTTTATGACAATCATCCCATTGATGTCGTGAATTGGAAGCCTGTTGATGAATTCCAGGTTTTAGAATGTGAATTCATTCCCGGGGAACATGGCCAATACAAACTGATCCTTGAAAAAGAAGAATACCATGGTGAATTCGGGGAAGAACTTGATTTGCCCATAGGTAAAGTCACCTTTGCCCGGAACAATTTTTCCAACCTGGGAAAAAAGTACCGGATCATTGCCATGACTCCCAAATTAAAAGCCCTAAATCTGTGCGACGAACTGGAAGTAGGTATCGTCGATGAAAATTCCAGTGTAGTATCCATTTCAATCCGGGATCAGGTACCCAAACGCGCTGAATCCATCCTATCGGAACTGTTGGAAGCTTATAACGAGGAATCCAAGAAAGACCGCACCATTGCATTTGAAAACAGCCTTAATTTGATCAATGAGAGGATTAACTTGGTAGTAACCGAGTTGTCCTCCATTGAACAACAAGTACAAACGTACCGGCAGCAGCACAACATCACCGAATTGTCCTCCGAGGGTAACCTCTTATTAAATGAGGTCATGTCCGTGAGTAAGGAACTCGTTGAAAACAATGCCCAACTGGAGATTCTTTCGGGCATAGAAGATTTTCTCGTTAAGAACAAAGACAACTTTGAGTACGTTCCTACCAATCTGAAAATCAACAACTTAATGTTGGCTTCCCAGATCAGTAAGTTCAATGACCAATTGTCCATGCGTAACAGCAATACCTATGGGCCCAAGCATGAGACCACCATCCAGATCAACCGGCAATTAAATAATCTACGCGAAAACATCATTGATAACATTCGCAGCATTAAGAAGGACCTTTCGATCGAACGGGATGCCAGTTCGGAGATCAAGACCACGCTGACCGACCGTTTGCAATCCTTGCCGAAAAGAGAACGCGACCTGCTGGACATCCAACGGATGAAAAGCATCAAAGAGGACATCTATACCTACCTGTTACAGAAGCGTGAGGAGACATTGATCTCTATGGCAGTTACCACCGAAAATGGGAAATTAATCGAGCCGGCCAATACCTCTGATCCCATCAGTCCGAAACCACCACTGATTTTGTTGGTCGGTGGATTTTTAGGATTGGCATTTCCTTCAGCCCTGGTCTTGCTTTTCAATTCATTGAACGATAAAGTAGTCGAAGAACGCGATGTGACCAATAAAGTCAAAGCGCAGATTATAGGCATTTTGCCGCACGGAAGCCGCAGCCGTCAATTGGCCATTAAGGAAAACGGCACCAATCTCTCCACCGAAATGTTCAGGGCTTTACGAGCTAATGTCTCGTTTGTTTCACCGAACGACAGTTTGAAAACCTGGTTGGTTACCTCCTCCGTGTCCGGTGAAGGGAAATCGTATGTGGCGCTTAACCTGGCGATGATCCAGGCCCTCGGCGACAAAAAGGTTTTGTTAATTGAATTGGATCTGCGCCAACCCAAACAACTGGAATATCAGAAAATAAAGGAGAAACCGGAATTTGGCATTGCAGACTTTTTGAACAGCTCCAGCCTCACCCGGCTTAAGGTGACCAGTAAAGGTGAGCTAAATAAAAATTTGGATGTCATTTATTGCGGTACCAAGCCGGATAATCCGAGTGAATTACTGATGTCCAGCCGTCTACGCCGGTTGATCGACGAGGCGAAACGCCAATACGATATGATCATCCTGGACGCACCGCCCATTGCTCCGGTGGCAGATACCTTTCACCTGCATGACATCGCAGACGCTACCATTTTTGTGGTACGTTCGGAATACACACCGAAATCCATGCTGGAAAAATTGAAGGAAATCGTTGAGAATAAAAAATTCCCCAATCCATTTGTCGTACTCAATGGCTTCAAATTCAAGAACAGCCAACAGTACGGGCACTATTATTAATTGATAGCAAATTCCCGGGTAATTAGTCATGGCAGATAATTTGAAGGACAAATCAGTCAAAGCCTTTTTCTGGGTGGTAGTGGATAAGTTGGGCAGCAGTACTTCCAATTTTCTGATTACCATCATCCTCGCCCGATTGCTTTCGCCGGCAGAATTTGGGTTGCTGGCCATGGTCATGATCTTTTTTGAACTTTCATCCACGTTTATTCAGAGCGGGTTTTCCTTTGCGTTGATTCGTGAAGAGGAAATTTCGGAAGATGATAAATCCACCACGTTCGTGTTCAACCTGGTGGTTGCCGTAGGCTGTTATGGGTTACTCTTTTTTACTGCTCCGGCCATCGCCGTCTTTTTTGACCAACCCATGCTGACTTCGATCGTACGTATTATGGGCTTGATGCTGATCATTAATGCGTCAGGTTCCATTCAGCAGACGGTTCTTACCCATCGCATTGATTTTAAAACCCAAACGAAAATCCGGTTTATCACGGTGGTGTTGTCCGGAGGAATAGCCATACTGCTGGCATACCTTGGTTGGGGAGTTTGGGCTTTGGTCGCCAAACTTTTATTGAATGAATTATTCAACACCATACTGCTGTGGTTTCACAACACCTGGAGGTTGCGGTTGGTCTTTAGCAGAACATCATTTCAAAAATTATTTGGATTTGGCTCACGGTTGCTGGCCGAAGCACTGATTGACAAGTTTTTCCGGCAAATTGTCCAGGTATTGATTGGTAAGTTCTTTTCCGTAGTGACTTTGGGATATTATTCCCAGGCCAACAATTTTACCAATATGGCTGCCAACAATTTTCAGCAGGCCATCCAGAAAATAACTTACCCGATATTATCCAAACTAAAAGATGATTTATCCCGGCTTAAGGAGGGCTATCGTCAGGTGATCAAAATGAGCTCTTTCGTCATCATTCCGATCATGATCCTCATGGGCGTCCTCGCAGAACCTTTGCTAAGTGTTACCGTTGGCGAGAAATGGCTACCGGCCACTTTATTCCTGCAACTGCTTTGTGCCGCCGGCATCACTTATCATTTGAATTCGATCAATCTGGATTTATTGCTGGTATTGGGTCGGGTGGATTTATGCCTACGTATTGAGATTGTGAAAAAAATCATCACGGGAATCTTAATTGTCATCGGGATACAGTTTGGAATCGTGGGATTGATCGTCAGTCAGGTGATTTCTTACTACATAGCCATATTGATCAACTCCTATTACACCCGGATCTTTCTCCATTATCCATTACGCGAACAATTACGTGATGTGACTTCCAGTCTGGTCTTTGCGGTTATTGCCGGCTTGACCGTGGCTTTGATCCAGGCTTCGGTGGATTGGCCACCGCTGATCCTGTTATTGATGGGTATTGCTGGTGGTGGGTCGATCTATATAGGATTACACTGGGTATTTAAATCGGATGAATTCAGGCTTTTGCTTGATGATTTAATGCCACGAGCATACAAATTGATTTTAAAATCATAATTGAAAGTAAATGTCCGAAAAAGTTGCACTGATTACCGGAATTACCGGCCAGGACGGTTCTTATCTGGCGGAACATCTTTTGCAAAAGGGCTACACCGTTTGGGGTATGAAAAGGAGGAGTTCTTCTTTCAACACATCCCGGATTGATGCCTTATTTGCCAACGACCGCCAGGAAGGGAACCCGCATTTTCACTATTTCTACGGAGACCTGACCGACGCAAGCAACATCATCCGTTACATTCAGGAGATTCAACCGGATGAAATCTACAATCTTGCCGCGATGTCCCATGTCAAGGTGAGTTTTGATACGCCTGAATATACGGGCAACGCCGATGGACTGGGTACGTTGCGTATTCTGGAAGCCGTGCGGATGCTGGGCTTGACCGGGAAGACCAAGGTATATCAGGCATCGACCTCAGAACTATTTGGCCTGGTTCAGCAAGTGCCTCAGTCTGAGAAAACGCCTTTTTATCCGCGTAGTCCCTATGGTGTGGCGAAATTGTACGCCTACTGGATAACCGTGAATTACCGGGAAGCCTATGACATGTTTGCTTGCAATGGGATCCTCTTCAACCATGAATCACCGGTGCGCGGGGAAACCTTCGTCACCCGAAAGATCACCCGCGCCGTGGCCAACATTTCACTGGGGATGCAAAAAGTACTTTCGTTAGGTAACCTCGATGCAAAACGGGACTGGGGGCATGCTAAAGATTTTGTTGAAGCCATGTATCTGATGATGCAACAGGATCAGCCGGATGATTATGTCATTGCCACTGGTAAAACAACTTCGATTCGGGAATTTGCCCGCCGTGCCTTTGCGGAGGTCGGTGTCCATCTGGATTTCGTCGGTAACGGTGCCAACGAGAAAGGTGTGATCGCTGCCATTGACCGGAACCGGTTTGAGGGCATGGTCGGGATGCGCCCGGATGCGATCTACACGGGACAAGAAGTCATCCAGATCGATCCATTTTACTATCGGCCTACTGAAGTAAGCTTGTTAATCGGTGATGCCAGTAAAGCAAGGGATATCCTGGGATGGACGCCCAAACATACGCTGGAAGATATGATTACCGAGATGGTCGAAAACGATATAGATCTGCTGAAACGCAATCATCATTTGATGAAGAGCGGTTTTGTAGTCCATAATGAATTGGAAGATATTTTTTAGTTAATCTAGCTCAATAGCTTTACAATCAAATGATTAGCCATGGCTGATTTTAATTTTAATCAACTTTCATCACAGCGGGTACTGGTCACCGGAGCTACCGGATTTTTAGGTAAACGTCTGGTGAAAAAACTGATCGCCAACGGGATTCAACCAATTCGTTCCTCGCTCTCCCTGGGAGTGGATCTGCGCCAATATGAGCAGACACTGGAATATTTTCAAATGGTAAAACCGGACCTGGTATTAAATTGTGCCTCCTTCGTCGGAGGTATTCAATTTGGTTATAAATACCCGGCCGAGTTGTTTGAAAACAACCTCCTGATGAACGTCAATTTGCTGCGGGTAGCCCGCGAGACGGCCGTCAAAAGGATCGTCAACCCCATTTCCAATTGTGTTTATCCGGCACAGGCTACACTTTTCAAAGAGGATGAAATCTGGGACGGACCCATGCATGATTCCGTGATGGTTTACGGATTCGTCCGTAAAGCATTTTGGGTTGGATCCTGGGCCAATGCCAAACAATATGGGCTTGATGTGATCAATATTGTCCTGTCCAACATGTATGGACCGGAAGATCATTTTGAAGAAGAGCGGTCCCATGCGCTGGGGGCCCTGATCATGAAGTTTGTCCGTGCCCGAAACCAGGGAGATCCCTACGTAACCGTTTGGGGAAGCGGAAAACCGGTACGTGAATGGTTGCATGTTGACGATGGGGCCGAAGCAATGATCCGTGCAACCGCTTTAGCGCCTAACCCGGACTTTATCAACATTGGCGTTGGCGAAGGGATATCGGTGCTGGATATGGCCGAGATGATTAAGGATCTTACCGGGTTTCGGGGAGAGATCCGGCTCGACACCAGTAAGCCCGACGGAGCGGCCTACAAGACGGTGGATGGTCATCGAGGAGCGGCCTTAATGGGTTGGATGCCTTCGATCCCTTTCGAACAGGGAGTCGCTGACGCCATCCGCTGGTATGAAATTAATCAACAATCCGTTCGTAACTCAAGTAAAGCATTAGCCGTATGATTGTAACCAATTCAGCATTAGCCATCGAAGGAGGCAAACCGGTTTCCAAAGAGCCGATACTTATTCACAAGCCTTCCTTATTGGATGAAGATGTCCAAGCGGTCACCGATGCGGTTCGCAGTACCTTTGTCAGTGGTGATGGCCCGGCTTGCCGTCAATTCGAAGAAAACCTGAAGAATTATTTGGGTGTCAGGCACGCTTTGTTCATGACTTCCTGTACGGTAGCATTAGACCTGGCATTCCGTGTGAAGGATTTTCCGCCGGGCAGCGAAGTGATCGTGCCCAATTTTACCTACACCAGTTCGGCACTAGGCCCTTTACTGAACCAATTAAAAATTGTCCTCGCCGATGTTCGCCCCGATAATGGGAATATTGACGTTGATAAACTTGAATCCTATATAACACCCCGAACCGTTGCCATTTGTCCGGTTGACTACGCAGGCAATCCGCCGGAGATGGAACGGATCATGCAAATCGCCCAAAAACATCACCTTTTTGTTGTCGAAGATACGGCACAATCCATCGGCTCCAGGTACCGTGGACAATATACCGGTAGTCTGGCCGATGTAAGCACCTTCTCATTTCATGGAACCAAAAACCTAACCACCGGCGAAGGGGGAGCATTAGTTACGAATGACGACAGGGTTGCCGAACGGATAAAGATCCTTCGCGAGAAAGGTACGAATAAGTACAGCTTTCTGACGGATCAACAGACCCGGGGCTATTACGAGTACGTCGATATTGGAAACAGTTACGTGCAATCCAACATCAACGGAGCATTAGGAGTTACCCAACTTGCCCGGCTGGAGGCGATGAATCGCCGGCGTAAGGAGATTGCCATGTATTACCGGGGGCATCTGACTGGCATTTCCGGTCTGGACTTCATAAGCGTCGAAGACGATGTGGATTCAAACTGGCATTTGTTCGGAATACTTGTGCCGCCTGAGAAAAAGTACTGGATTATGGACGCATTGCGAAGTGAAGGAGTGATGGCCAATGTGCATTACACGCCTTTGCATCGCAATGCCTATTACCAACAGTTGGGTAGCGATGAAGAATTTCCCGGATCGATGCAATTCTTCAACCGGCTATTAAGATTGCCCATCTATCCGGCAATGACCGATTTGGAAAAAGAATTGGTCGTGGAAGCGGTGATTAAAGTATTTGAGCATTTATAAAAAGAAAGGCTTTCTGACCGTGCCATGCACCTGGAACACTTCGCCTATTAATTCATGAAATAAAGCAACAACAGAATGAAAGTATTATTGCTGGTACCGAAAAGATATGGTTTTCATCAGTCTTTTCGGGAGACTTTTGAGTCCCTGGGAGGAGAGGTATACACGATTGATTATCAGCATGTCATGCGTGGTTGGAAACAGAGGGTAAATACCCAAATGTTTCGACTTCCCGATAAATACCGCCAGCGTTGGGAGTCCTATTATTATGAAGCGATTAATCAGTTTTACCGTCAGGAGTACGATCGCATTCAACCTGATATCGTATTTATCTACAATCATGAATTAATGGTGCCGGAAACGCTGGCCTACTTTAAAAAGCGTTCTAAAATAGGTTTTTTCCTGGGCGATTGCCCTTATTACACGCCGGGTAACCGGCATTTTCTACCGCTTTTGTATTATGCCGATGCCGTTTATACCTACGATACTTTCTGGATTGAGCAGTTGACGAAAATGGGTATAAAGAACATGCATTACCTGTATCCCAATACGCCGACGGATTCTTTCTACGAGAAAAAATTATCCGCTGAAAAGTATGCCGAATTAAAATCGGATGTGCTCTATGTTGGTATGGGGTATAAAACCAGCTGGGGTATGAAAAAGGCCAAGTTTTTAAGCTGTTTTGCTGATTTTGATTTACAAATTCATAGCGATGATGGCATGTCCAGATGGTTTGAATATTATCCTGAACTTAAAAAATGTTATCGCCCGCGCACCGGTCATATTTCGGTTGAGCAATTAAATGATATGTACAACGCCACTAAAATTGCACCGGTGGATGCGAATCCCGGACTGCTAAACGCACTGCATTGGCGGTGGGTGGAGGCACTTGGGGCGGGAGCGTTGCCAGTCATGGAATGGCAACAGAACGTGGTGGAGATATTCGGTGATGCAGATGTGCCTGCCGTCAAAGTATTTGATGAAGCCAGGGAGATGACCGCATATTATCTTAATCATGAAAAAGAACGGCGAGCAATGGTCGTTTGGATGCAAAACCTCGTGAAGGAGAAGCACTCCATTGCCAATAACGCCACATTGATGTCAACAACGATGGGCATTGGTGCCCAGCAAAAAATCGGAATAGCGGTGGCGGCAAACCGGTAATTGAATTCCATGGATAATTTACCAAATACCAGACCGGACTTTGTAAAAGTGGCGCGATTTATGGCCTTGGCCGTATCCGCCATCCTGGCGAATTATTATGTGCCCTATTATATCAGCACCCTTTTTCATCTGGTAACTTTATTTTATTATTTCCGTGCAAAGCCGGAAGACGAGCCGTTTTGGCTGGCCTATTTCTTCATCCTGGCTGACGGATTTTTTGGCTTCTTTGGGCTGTATGAGGTAACATTGCGCGTTTTACCCGGATTGCCGGAAGTAGAAGTTACGCAACTCTATATTTTCCTCAGTATCATCAAAGCGCGCAGTACGGTATCCAATTATCGCCCTTTTTATCAGACTCCTTTGATCGTATTAGGCGTTTATCTCGCATTTCTGGTGGTTCAGGGGTATGTTGCCGGCGTGGATTTGGATATGAATGTCCAGTTTCGCATTGTGAAGTGGATCATTCCACTCCTTTTGCTTTATTCCATTCCTCGTTTGTTTCAAAGTCAAAGGCAATACACGGAATTGTTCGTTTACCTTTTTCCAGTGGCATTTGTGGCATTGGGAGCACAAATATTCACCATCCTGACCAGTTCCTCGCCCGTCGGGTTTTTCGGTGCAAAAAAGGAGATCTGGTGGGCCATCGAAGTGTCCAAGGAAAAAACGTACCGTGGCTTATACAATGAAAGCATGATCATCGCAACCAATCTGGGAGCCTTGTTCTATCTGGCCTTGCGAAAAAGTCATTTTTCCAATTTGTATTTGTTTGGCGTGCTGATCGCTAATTTCGGATCGATTTACTTATCGGCCACCCGGGGCTGGACGATTTATATGGTATTTATTCTGATGACATCCCTTCTTTTCATTATCCAATTTGATCGAAAGCGATTGATGTCAATGACCACGATCGTCTTTCTTGCCATCCTGGCTTCCCAGTCGATCCCTACGTTAAGGATCCAGACGAACAATGCTTTCCGGCGGTTACTAACCCTGGAGAAGTTGGCCGAAGGGGACGCCACCGCCGGCGGAACACTGATCCGGTTGACGGAGCGGGGCCCGCGTGTCATGCGAAAATGGGAGTTGAATAAGTTAACCGGCTGGGGATTTTCGCGTGAGTTTATGGAGTCCAACGATGTCCACGTTGGCAATCAGAATATCCTCATGCACTCCGGTATTATCGGCGCTGCCTTATTGATTTTTTTCATTGGGTATGTGGTGATCAAACTTTATTTGAGATTCCAGGGCGTGGATCATGATTTCCTCTATCGCCGGGCGTTATTGCTCTTTCCGATTTATTTCATGGGATGGTTCATGATTCATTCCAGTTCAGAACAGGAATTTGCCTATTATCAGTTTCCGGCAACCGGTATCACCCAGGCCATCTTTTTTGGCATGATCGCACTGACTTATTTCAATGCGCTACCCCAACAGGAACAACAAATTGCCCTGGCCATATGAATCGCATTTCCAACAAACCCATCCATTATGTTCTGTGGGATTTGGGACCCGGAGGCATGGAATTGAATGTGCTGCAGTACATCGATCATTTCCGCGGCGCCCGGACGATGGAGGTATATGGTATTCGGGCCAAGTCCAATCAATTGTTTGATGAGTCGGCAACCAAAGTAATCTGTGCCGGAAATGTTAAAGGCAACACTTATCTGAAATACTTCAGGTATTGTTTAAAGAATAATCGGGATTTGTTTCACCTGAACAATGGAGGCCCCGTCATCTTGTTATTGACGTTACTTGCAGGAGTCAGGAATCCCATTTACCACATTCATGGCACCATCTACTGGAAGCGGCCAATCCAGAAATTGTATCTGAAAACGGTCTGGCTGATCGTCCGACTGCTGCTACTGGTCCGGAAAGTTACCTTCGTGGCCAATTCCCAATACAGTGCCAGTATATTCCGGGAAAATGTATTGCCTTTAAACCCGACGGTGATCTACAATGGGATTGACACCGAAAAATTTTATGCCCATTTTCATCCCCGCAAGAAACTTGAGAAGATGGCTTACGTCGGTCGTCTTCACCCCGGAAAGAATGTTGAACTTGTCATCCGGTTATTCGAGGAAATTGCGGCAGAGCGTCCGGGGTTGCAGTTGCACATTGCTGGATCGGGTCCACTCGCAACTGCCATTGATATCCAGCGGGAACAAAGTCTTTATAAAGAACGGATTTTCTGTCATGGTCACATTACCGACATTGAACGGTTTTACGCGGATGTTGACCTGTTTATTTTTCTCAGTGCTTTTGAATCCTTTGGCAATGTACTGGTGGAAGCCTTGCTGACCGGATTGCCGATATTGACCAGCGATGTTCCTGTCTTCAGGGAAATCTATGGCGATCAAAACCTCTTCGAGTTGGGTTCACCGGAGGCATATGAAACGATAAAGACCAGATTCATCCAGGCCGTAAATACGTATCCGGTCCTGGCAACCAAACCGGCATCAATGATTGAAGATCTGATGCGACGGTTTTCACAAAAGAGCCACCTTGAACACATAAATGCGCTTTATGTCCAGTTGTAGTCCGCCGGTATTTTACTACCATTCGGTAGCCCCATTCCGCTTGCAGGAGTGGTCATTACAAGGATTGACATTTTCTTTATCCACGTTTGAAGATCAATTGAGATACCTGGATAAACATGGATTTCACACCATATTTTTGGAAGAATACAGCGCGATACGCAATGGTATACAACCGGGCAGCGGGGATGAAATTTGCCTGACCTTTGATGATGGTTATCTGGATAATTGGGTTTATGCCTGGCCCCTGGCTAAAAAATATGGCCAGTGTTTCACCCTCTTTGTATCACCGGAATGTGTTGATCCACGACCCGTAGTCCGGCCAACGTTGCAGGATGTTTGGGAAGGTCGTGTGCCTCAGGAGGCATTGGAAACCCGGGGCTATCTGTCCTGGGCGGAATTAAAACGGATGCAGGAATCCGGTGTCGTTGATGTTCAGTCGCATACGATGTCCCACACCAAATATGTGGTCTCAACCAGGTTGGTTGAATTCTATTACGGAGGTTACCGGGGCATATACCCGATCTGGAACCAAAATCCAGGACTGAAACCGCATTACATGGCAGACCCTGAATTTGCAACCCGAATTCCCTTAGGATTCCCGCTCTTTGAAGAACGTTCTGCTGTGATTGCCCGCAAAGTGGACATCAATCCCCAACTGATGGCGGATCTGGAAGAGCTGCAATCGCATTTTGCATTAAATACCATCGAAGCAAGACCTGCTTACGAGGCCCGAGCCCGAGACCTTCTCGAGGGGTATCAGGCAAAAAGTCAACTGGTCGTTGGTGTCGAATCGCCTCAGGACCAGCGTCTGCGCCTGGAGTATGAAGTGGTCGAATCTAAGAAGCAAATCGAAATTCAATTACAAAAGCCGGTGCATTTTCTTTGTTGGCCTCATGGCGACAATTCCGGTGAAGCTCATCAATTGGCCCGGGAAGCAGGATACCTGGCGACCACATCCGGAAAGATGACCGGTGAGGCAAACAAGCCGGACCGGATCCCGCGTATCGGCGGGGATTTTGAAAATTCTCTCTGGGTTAGCCGGCAGAAATTTCATTTTAAGATCAACAGCCACTATCGTCGCCAGCCCTACCGGACGGTGCGTAAAGTGTATGATTTGAAAAACCGAATATTGAAAAACGCCTGATGTTCTTCTGTTTTCATAGAACCCCAGCAGACAACCAGCCTTGCCGGATCATTGAAGATTCCGGGCGTGGCAGGCCGGTTCAGGTGGATCGTAATGTGCTATATCTGCACCCCGGCAAACAACGGGTTACCAGATACCATGCGGAGGATAAAGTGGAACTATGGATTATGGGAGATCCGGTCGGCCAGCTTACATCGGGCCGGCTACCGGTGACTGCTGCCGGTGACATCGATCTGGAGCGCCTGTATGAACAAATACCTGGTCATTACTACTGGTTTCTGGTTTCCGAACATCATTTTTCCTGCGGATCTTCTTTTGGAGCCATTTATCCGGTTTATTATTATCGGGAAGGCCAGGAGGGCTGGGTAAGCTCTTCTTCACTGTTTCTGTCCGAACAGCTTCATCTTACGGCCGATGACCGCCGTAACCTGCTGGAGCGATTAGTATTCAATTATCCACTGTTTGATTCCACCTGGTGGTCAGCCATCAAATTGTTGCCTGCACAGGCCCGGTGGGAATGGCGAGGAATGGAATGGTCGATAAAGAAAGGCCTGGATGTTTCACAATACCTTGGTCAACCTGAATATTCAGATAAAAGCCACCTTGATCGGCTGGTCCAACAATTTATGGATGGCTGTCAATCCTTTTTTCCCGGGGAAAAGTTTGGAATTTCATTTACCGGGGGATTTGATGGCCGGACACTGGTAGGTGTTGCACGCCATCAGAACCAATCGTTTTTCGCGTATAGTTTTGGAGAATCCAGGTCCACGGACATACTTTTTCCACAAGCTCAATCGGAAGCATTGGGTATTGACTATCAACCGATTGTTCTGGATGATGAATACCTGGAACAACATGCGGTTGGGTCTGCACGTCAGTTTATGGAATTGTCAGAATACAACGGGAATATTGGCAGGCCTCATTACCTGTATAGTGCGGTTGCATTAAGCGAGCGCACCGATTACATGGTGACCGGTAATTTTGGCAGTGAATTATTCCGGGCATTGCATTTGCCCGGTATGATGATGACTTCCCAACTCCTGGATGTTTTTTCCTCTCCGGATAGCGCCTGGCAGGAACGTCTGAAAGCGAAAGTCCGGGCGTGGAGTGGGGAAGTATATCTTCGGGAGTGTGATGAACTCATCGAGGACCTCTATGAATATCTACAGAATTCAGGATTAAAGGGAAATCAGCGGTTTTACCGGTTTGTGTATGAGGAACTATTCCGTAAATATTTCGGACCTGAAATGCTCGTACAAAGTGCCTTCTTAAATAACCGTACCCCATTCCTTAATTATTCATTCATCCGGGAGCTTAATCAAACCATCTGGTCCGGTGTGCACCGGCCTTTGTTTGAGGATAAACGATATAAGCGGATGGTTGGTCAGTATTTTTATGCCAAAGTATTGCAGGCAGCCGATGCTCAATTATACCGGTTGCCAACCACCAAAGGATACGCACCGGCAGATGTAAATGAAACCTGGAGAAAACCACTCCTGCTCGCCCGGTTTCTACAGCATCGATTCAGTAAAAATGACCAATGCGATGGTAACCTGATGAATGAATTTGTTCCTTTATTCAGTACAGAAAACCCTGCACTTCCTTTGCCGGGAATAGTAAGGAAAGAAAAATCCATGACCCGGAGTGAATACATCAACTGGCTTAGTATTGCTTACGGGTACGCAGGCACCCGGCAGTATCAATTCGTATAACCAAATCGAAATCGTATAACCCTCCAAAAAAAAGTGAACGTGCTATTTGCCATTGAGAGTCATCCTGCCGCCGACTTTTGGGATGCATACACAGACTTATGGTCGGCATGTAAAACGAAATCACCATTCCAGTCTCCCTCTTATCTTAAATCACTTTCCGGATTATTTAAAGGTAAACTGGCTGCTTTTAAGATGGAAAAAAAAGGGCAACTGATGGGAGCAGTATTGCTGAGGAAGGAAGAAACGCAGGTCTATCATTTACTAAGCGATATTAAATCAGATCATAACTATTTCATCTTCAGGGATGAATGTACCGACACGGAAATCAGGGACTTCTATTTTCAATTGTTCAGGAAGTTCAAACAACTGGGCGGCGGTCTGTTTTTAAAAAACATACCATCGTGGACGCGTGACTCCGGAGCGATGATCCAGGAAATAAAGAACTGCCACTTACCTCATTTTGTGTCCACGGAAAAGGTTTGCCTGGTTCTAAAAGTTGAAAAACCGGACCAGGTGAAAGAATTTTTTTACCGGTCCAAAGAAATCCGCGATCGCGAACGAAAGATTATCAGACAATTGGATCCGGTATTTGAATCGTTTGTTGGCGAGGAAGATCTTGAGGACTGGCTGAACGGTTATTTCAACAGCCATATAAGGCGCTGGGAATCAACCGAAACGCCTTCGAAGTACCAGGATGAAGAACAAAGGGACGTGCTCCGAAATGCCATGCTGGCCTGGATCAAGGACCAGGTGGTGGTGCGATTTTCCATCCGGGTAGGATCCCACCGCATTGCTTATGCAATTGGTCTGATCCGCAACAAAACACTGATTCACCATACGACTTCGTATGACACCGATTACAAAAAATATAGCCCGGGCAAAGTGCTTCTCATCACCATGGCCACCTGGATGGAGAACAATGGATTTTTAAATCTTGATTTTGGTGAAGGTGGGGAATCTTATAAATACGAATTGACCAATAATTCTCTGACTTTATACAATATCCACGTATCAACCCCCGGAAAGATTGGTTTTGTTTGGAAGGCCAAACTTTATTCTCTCGCAAAAAATACATTACATCAAATGGGTCTTTCTGACCACACCAAAAAAATGTTAAGTTTCCTGAGGTTATCCATATGAGCGATTTAAACGGGTTTATTAGCTATTCTACGCCGAAGTCAGAATTCTGGAACGGGTATTACGATCTATGGAATAAAAGTGAAGAACGATCGGCCTATCTGCTTCCTGAACTAATGAAGTTTTATTTCAGGAAGTACTCCGGTCGTACGGCGACTTTTCAGTTTTGGCGTAACGAAGATTTAATTGGTGTAGGATTTTTCAGAAAGTATAAAGGCGTTTACTATTTCTTGTCTGATGTGCGTTCGGATTACAACTATTTTGTTTTTTCTAAATCATTAAGCTATCAGGAGATATCCATTTTTTTCAGGCAATTTTTTAACGCAATCCGGTTTGAGCAGTGGAATTTGCGATTAAATAAAGTGCCTACGTGGGCCAGGCATTACAGTTTGATGAAATACCAGGCAACCGAACAATGCCATTTCGTAAATTCTGTAAAATACGGAGTATCTCCCATCCTTGAAGCGTCCACGCCACAAGATTTAAATGACAAATTGGAGATAAGTAAAAATGTGCTTTATAAATCACGGCGCCTGCAAAGAAATCACCAGATAAAATTTGAGGTGTTGAAAGGAAATGAAGGATTACCGCAATGGATCGACGATTTTACGTGCATGCATATCAAGAGGTGGGAAGGGACAACCAATCCATCTAAATACACCCGGGAAGAAGAAAGGCAGCTCCTCGAAAAATGCATGGAAATATGGAGTTCCGAAGGTGTCCTGGTACGTACATCGCTGCTGGTCGACAATCAGCGGATCGTCGCAAATTTCGGACTATTGCAAAATGATACCTTCGTAGGCCAGGGACAGTCGTACGACCTGGCTTTTTATAAACACAGTCCGGGAAAGGTCCTGTTTTCCTTCCTAAAGGAGTGGATGAAGGACAATGATATTCGCAACCTGGATTTCGGAGATGGCGACGATTCGTATAAATACGAGTTTCCAGTCCGGGAGCGCATTCTGGAGCAGGTTTTTATTGCCAACCGGCTGAGTTTAAGATTCATCCTGCGTGCCTTTTTTCAAAAGTTAATTAAAGAAAACAGAACATTCAACCGGATTATCCACGAGCAATTAAAACCGGCCATGTTCCGGTTACAACATCTGTTCTGAGATACCCCTCTGTAAATAAGACATTCATTTATAGTGAATACAGAAGGGTGTAATTATTTCGTGAGGCCCATCTTATTCTATTCTCTCATTTTTTAACCAACCATTCTATGCAAAAGTACAATGTGGCCATCCTGCGCACGGTATTCGATGAAGATTACCGTTGGTGGGAACAAGTCTGCCGGCTTCGTCAAAACAAGCTGAATTACCAGGTGATCGATCTGGGAAGTTCCGATTGGTTTGAACGGATCGTGGCGGGACGTTTCGACGGATTATTGGCGACACCTCCCGGACTAACCTCTGCCTTAAAGACCATGTACGATGAGCGCTTAGCCATCGCACACCTGCTTCTTGACATACCCATCTATCCCACCTTTGAAGAAGTTCAGATTTACGAAAACAAAAAATACCTGGCCTATTGGTTGAAAGCCCGCAAGATACCGCATCCTGCTACCCACGTATTTTATCAGGAAAATGAAGCATTGCATTTTCTGGAACGGACAAAATACCCGGTCGTCGGTAAAATGAGTGTGGGCGCTTCCGGCAAAGGAGTCGTCATTCTGCGCAACAAACCGGATGCACGTCGTTATGTATCCAATTTATTTGCCGGAAAAGGTGGTGGTCGAGTGACCGGTCCTAATTTACGAAAGAAAGGGCTTGTCCTGAGGGCTATGAAGAAATTGATGAAGCCCAAAAGCATCATTGACCGCCTGAAACACTACCAGGTTGAGCGGTCCGAAAACCAAAAGGAATTTGCCATTTTTCAGGAGTTTATCCCGCATGATTACGAGTGGCGTTGTGTGCGGATCGGTGATTCCTATTTTGCGCATAAGAAAGTAGTCAAAGGCGAGAAGGCCAGCGGCGCTTTAATTAAGAGCTACGAAAATCCTCCGTTGGAAATGCTGGATTTTGTCCGGGAGCTTACTGATGAAGCAGGCACTGTTTCGCAATCTGTGGATTTATTTATTGACGCTGAAGGAAATTTCCTGGTCAATGAAATGCAATGCATTTTCGGACAATCCGATCCGTACCAAATGTTGGTTGACGGACAGCCCGGACGATATCGATACATCCATGGCCAGTGGGTATTTGAGCCAGGAGATTTTAATCAGTATCATTCTTTCCTCCTTCGTATTGACCATTTTATTCAGATCCTAAATCATCAAAATCAGGAAAGTCTCGCCATATGAAAGTATTATTTGTGTGCAGTGGAAATGGAGCGTTTAACGAGATTTCTCCCTTCATTAAAGTCCAGGGTGATTCATTGGAAGCGCAGCAAATTGATTTGACCTATTACTACATCAAGGGAAAAGGGATAAGGAATTATTTGCGGAATGTGCCCGCTCTGAAGAAATTCATTAAAAGCGGCGATTTTGATATCATTCATGCGCATTATGCCTTATGTGGTTGGGTGGCTCTACTAACCCGGAGTGGGAAGCCTTTGATCCTTTCGCTGATGGGAAGTGATGTGTTTGGAGACATCAACCAACAAGGTAAACGCACCTTTAAAAGCAATTTTTATGTCCTGCTAACGAAGATGATACAGCCTTTTGTGGATGTGATCATTGTGAAATCCGCCGGAATGCGGGCCAAGTTCACCAAGCGACGTCATGTGTTCGAAATTCCAAACGGTATCCGGATGGATCATTTCAAACCATTGAAGGTGGATGTACGAGAGTACCTGGGATTAGATCCGGATAAGCAATATGTGTTGTTCCTGGGCAATCCCAACGATACCAATAAGAATATCCGACTGGTGCAGGAAGCGGTTAAATTACTGAATCGCCCGGATGTCGAGTTGATCAACATTTATAAGGTACCGCACGAGGTCGTGGTCAATTATTTAAATGCGGTGGACGTATTTACGCTTTGTTCCTTTAGCGAAGGTTCACCCAATGTGGTTAAGGAAGCGATGAGCTGCAACTGCCCGATGGTGGTGGTACCTGCCGGTGATGCAGCGTGGGTGGTTGGAAATACACCGGGTTGTGAAGTGGCAGGTTATCAGCCGGATGACTTTAGTGAAAAACTGAAGTCAGCGCTGAATTTTGCCAGACAATCGGGACGAACGCAGGGAAGGGAGCGCATTTATGAATTGGGTCTGGACGAAGAAAATGTCGCCCGCCGGTTGGTTTCCATTTACCAAAAGTGGACCCAAAAACGGCCTGCACGAAGTAAAGTTCGCCGTAACGAACCCGTATCCTTATCCTAATGGTCAGGCTGCTGTATAAACTATTACGCTATTCAGGTTTGCCGGTCCTTTTCAGGGAATGGGTCCAGAAGGACAAGGTGACCATATTGATGTTACACGATATTGACCCTGATGGCGCCGCCAAATGCCTGAGTTACTTAAAAAAACACTATAACATCATCGCACTGCGCGATTTCATCAAGGCGGTAAAAAATAATTCCCAGAATGATTTACCATCCAAAGCGTTGATTTTAACCTTTGACGATGGTCATAAGGGCAATTTTGAATTATTGACCCTTTTTAAAGAATTACAAATTCCCGCAACCATTTTTTTGTGTGCCGGAATAGTCGACACCCATCGCCATTATTGGTTTGAGCACGATTATCCGGCGGCCTTGCCAAAAGACATCAAGAAGATGGACAACCGTTCCCGCCTGGAGTGGCTGGAAAAACAGGGGTTCAACATTACGCAAGAATATCCGGACCGGCATGCGATCCAGCGGGAAGAGATGGAAGCCATGAAGGAAATGGTTGACTTTCAGGCGCATACCATCTTTCATCCCTGCCTGCCTACCTGTGACGAACAGGAAGAGCGGCAGGAGATTTCCGAAGGGAAACAAATCCTGGAACAAAATTTTGGGTGTGACATCTACGCAATCGCCTATCCCAACGGAGATTATTCCCAGCGTACCATTGAGCTGACCAAAGAAGCAGGTTATCAATGTGCCGTGACGGTAGATTATGGATTTAATACGATTAAATCGGATTTATTCCGGCTTAAAAGATTGAGCATCAATGATACCCACGATATGAATGAATTAATTGTGAAGTCCTCAGGCCTGTGGGGTTTTCTAAAAACAAGAAATGGCAAAAAGAATGGATATTCATCAGTTTACGTGCATTGAAGAATTGCTGGATCACCCGCTTTATCAGGCGATAAGGTCCTTTACCGATAATCATCCCCAGGGTGGATTTTTTCAAAGCATTCCTTTTTATCAATTCTCCCGGAATCTCGATGAGTCCAAGCCTTTCTTATTGGTGGCCACCGAGGGCGAGCGTATCCTGGGTTCCGTACTGGGCACCATTCAATCCAATGGAAACGGCGTCAAGTCCTGGTTGTCACGACGAATTATTGTCTATGGCGGCCCTTTGATTCAAGAAAATTCCACACAGGTACTGGATCTGCTCTTGCAGTCTTTACAACATTATGCTTCGGGCAAAGCACTTTTTGTCGAATTCCGAAATGCCTTTGATACCAGCGCCTGGAAAGAAACATTTGTGTCCGCTGGTTATGAATATCGACCTCACCTGAACTTCATGCTTAAGACCGACGAAGAAGAGCTGGTCAAAAAGCGGATGAGTAAAAGCCGTTGGCGTCAGATTCAGGTATCGCAACGCAATGGGGCTGAAATCGCCGAACCGGAGAATGAACAGGAGGTCATGGCGTTCTATCAGATCCTGGCGAAATTGTACGAGGAAAAAGTGAAAAAACCTTTGTATGCCCCTGAGTTTTTCCTTCGTTTTTGGAAATCAGGTGTTGGAAAAATATTCCTGGTTAAAAAGGAAGGGGTGGTACTCGGGGGCATCGTTTGTCCCATTTATAAGAATAAGATCATTTACGAATGGTATGTGTGTGGCGAGGATGGTCAGGAAAAAGGGATTAACCCCAGCATCCTGGCGACCTGGGCCCCGATTGCTTATGGCCTCGAACATGGCTTTGACCATTTTGATTTTATGGGGGCGGGACAACCGGATCAGGCGTACTCGGTGCGTGACTTCAAAGCGCGCTTTGGCGGTGAAGAGGTCTGCTTCGGCCGATACCATATGGTCGTTAACAAAGCCCTCTATCAGGTAGGTAAACTGGGCCTCATGGTCTATCAAAAAGTAAAATAATGCGAATATTATTTGACATCGGACATCCAGGTCATGTACACCTGTTCAAGAACCTGGCGCAACGATTCATCAACGAAGGAAGCGAAGTACTGTTCACCACAAGAGACAAAGAATTCGAACACCATCTGCTTAAAGCGGAAGGCCTGCCCTTTGTCTCTTTGGGAAAGCACTATAAGTCAATTACCGGAAAAATTTGGGGCCTCTTCAAGTATGATTTTAAATTGTGGAGAGTCGCCCGTCGATTTAAACCGGATCTGTTCGTGAGCCATGGCTCCATTTATGCAGCGCACGCAGCATTTTTGTTAGGCAAAAAGCATCTGGCCCTGGAGGATACGGGCAATATGGAGCAAATCCGCATCTACAAACCTTTTACCGATAAGATTATTTCTCCCCGGGTCTTACCGGTTGAGTTGGGTGACAAGCAGGTCCGTTACAATGGTTTTCACGAATTGGCCTACCTGCGACCGGAGTACTTTCAACCGGATCCTGCTATTTATAACTGGCTGGGGTTGAAGTCCGGTGAGCCGTTTGCAATCATCCGGTTTGTGTCCTGGAATGCAACCCACGATGTTGGGCAGCGGGGATTGTCCAACAAAGATAAAACCCGGCTGGTAGAGCTGCTCCGGAAACGCATGCAGGTATTTATCTCTTCAGAAGCAAAGCTGCCCGCGCAGTTGGAAGCGTATCAATTCCGGTTAGCCCCGGAGCAGTTGCATCATGCCCTCTATCATGCATCCCTGGTGATCAGCGAAGGATCCACCATTGCCTCGGAAGCGGGTGTATTGGGCACACCGGCCATTTACATCAATTCCAATCCCATGAGTTATTGCCAGGAGCAGGAACGGTACGGCCTGGTTTACAATACGACCAATTCGGAGAAGGTGTTTGCCTTCCTGAATGAAATACTTGATCAAGACAGGAAGGTTTTCCGTGATCGCCGCAACAAATTGATCAAAGACACGGTCGATGTCACGGCGTTTTTATATGCCTACATCAATGATCATTACCGCGCGGAAACTTCCTTGTCCGCAAAAACCAATGCGTCAGTAGTTCACGAACAAATCATTTAATTGCGGTAATTATGTTGTTCAATTCGGTTGATTTTGGCTTGTTTTTTCCCGTGGTCTTTGTGATCTACTGGCTACTGGCCAACCGGGAATTAAAATCAAGAAATGCCTTTCTGTTGGTTGTCAGCTATATTTTTTATGGCTGGTGGGACTGGCGATTTCTGGCGCTGATCGCATTCAGTTCACTGGTGGATTATGCGGTCGGAATGGCCTTGTACCAGGAGAAGGAAAAAGCAAGGCGTAATGTTTATTTAGGACTAAGCATTGTCTGCAACATCGGTCTGCTGGGATTTTTCAAATATTATAATTTTTTCGCGGACAGTTTCGTAGATGCTTTTTCATTATTTGGCAAACACATCCATGTCAATACGCTACGGGTCATTCTACCGGTAGGGATCAGCTTCTACACCTTCCAGACAATGAGTTATTCTCTGGATATTTATCGAAATACACTTAAACCTACCAAAGACCTGGTCGCATTTTTAGCCTTTGTTAGTTTTTTCCCTCAACTGGTGGCTGGTCCGATCGAGCGAGCATCTAATTTGCTACCCCAATTCCTGGAAAAACGAAATTTTGATGAAGCGAAGGCTTCAGAAGGTTTTAAGCTAATTATCTGGGGACTATTTATGAAGACTGCTGTCGCTGACCGGTTGGATCTGTATGTCTCGGCGGTTTATGGCAATGTCGATCACCATAATGGGGTGACTTTTATGGTAGCGACCATCTTTTTTGCCATCCAGATTTATTGTGATTTTGCCGGCTATTCACTCATCGCCATCGGCTGTGCCAAGACCCTGGGTTTCGAATTGATGACCAATTTCAAGAGGCCCTACTTCGCCCATTCGTTTAAGGATTTCTGGAGCCGTTGGCACATCTCTTTATCTACCTGGTTTAAAGACTACGTATACATTCCTTTGGGAGGAAGTAAAACTTCCCGGGGGAGGACCTACGCCAATTTATTTACCACGTTTGTCCTTAGTGGACTTTGGCACGGGGCAAACTGGACGTTTATTATTTGGGGCGCGTTGCACGGGCTTTTTCAAACAGTTGAGAAGGCCCTGCAAAACGCGCGAATTATCCGTGTTCCCAGGTCCTTTGCCATCCTGCTGGTCTTTGCGTTGACCTGTCTGGCCTGGATCTTATTCCGGGCTGCCACCGTGCAGGATGCATTTTCCATACTGAATGTGATCTTCCTTCATCCGGGCCATTCCCTTTATACGGGTGACCTCGGGATATTTTCTTTTTCGTTGATGGCGGTGCTCCTGCTGGGTCTGGCCGAGTGGGCTGCCGAATACCGCCCCGACTGGACATTATTAAATCATCGATCCTATGCCGTCCGCCTGGTCAGCACCAGTTTTATGATCCTGTATATGATCGGACTTGGCGTATTTGACGGCAGCCAATTCATCTATTTTCAATTTTGATGGAACGTGTACAAATAGTAAGTCTGTTGCGCAAAGCAGTGCTTTATGCATTGATCCTGACCGGATTGGACCAGATTGCGGGAAGTTTTTTAGACGTCGTACTGGATCACTCACCGGATGGCAGGTTTTATAAGGCGAAATATTCACTCGAAGAGTGTGATGAAGAAATTGTCATTATCGGTGATTCCCGGGGTGAAATGGATTACATCCCGTCCGTATTCATCGATTCATTGGGCATGACGTGCTGGAATGCGAGCCGGGGAGGGCAGGGGTTGCCTTATTTCCGGATCATGCAGGAAGGCATCCTGAACCGCTACCGCCCCAAGCTCGTCTTGTTCAATGTAGAAGATAATATGCTGGAGATGCCGGTGAATTATGAGCGGGCGGGATTCTTACGACCGTTCTACCAAAGTCATCCCGAAATACGTCCCATCATTAATCAGGTGTCCCCGTTTGAACGGCTGTTGATGCAATCGCGGCTCTATGCATTTAATTCCAGTTTTTATTACCTGTTCAGACCTTACCTCTTTCACAACCTGGATGGAAAACGGGAAGATCTTGGCTGGAAGCCCCGGCCGGGTATGGTTATACCCGAAGAGGAACATGAATTCATCAAGGAGACGGCGCTGGCCCCTCTCAATCCACAGTCCGTAGCGATGTTCAACGAATTTATGGCCAGGTTTCAGGAAGCCGGAATCATGGTTATGATTGTGACGCCGCCGAATTACAATGTCCAGGTGGTCAAATCCTCCACCGATTGTTATGTCGCCGACTATTGCCAGGAGCACCACATACCTCTCTTCCGTTATTCCGAAAATATTCCGCTTATCACGCATTCGGAGTGGTACGGAGACCGCGATCATCTTAATCCAGAAGGAGCGGTTTTATTTACTCAAAAAGTAGCACACCGGATCAAAAAAGCGATGGTGGAGAACGACAAGGACCCGGTTTCAGTCATTGATTTTGAATAAGTATTATTTCCCCATAACTCAACCAAAAACGCATGATTTACCGATTAAAGAAATTAATACGACGAGGCATTGCCACTCAGATGTACAGTAAAAAACATTTTGTTGACCTTAAAGGTCCCATTGTTTCAATTACGTTTGATGACTCTTTTGGATGTACGTTTGAAAATGCCGGAAAAGTTCTGGCTGACCGGGGCATGTTTGGCACATTTTACGTTTCATTCAGTTTTCTGAAAAACCAAAATGAACAACCTAGCTTCCAAATAGAGCATTTGGAAAAAGTGATCCGGCAAGGACATGAGATCGGTTGTCATACCTACGACCACATTGACCTTTCCAAGACCAGATTCAAGAATGCCATCCAGGACATATTAAATAATCAGAAACACCTGGACCGGTATTTTCCACAAATGAAATTCCGCAATTTTTCCTATCCGTTTGGGGCCGAAACCTATATGGTTAAAAAATTCATCGGAAACCGCTTTTTAACCGCCCGGGGAAACCGTCCGGGAATGAATGTAGGAACTTGTGACATGGCTAATCTGAAGTCCATCAAATTGTACGAGAACAAATACACGCTGGACGACATCCGGGAAAAATTGGATCAGGCCATCGAGAAAAAAGCGTGGTTGATTTTTCATACCCATGATGTCCAAGAAAATTATTCACAATACGGATGCTCTCCCGGGTACCTGGATAAAGTATTGTATGCCTGCCAGGAGCGTCGCATCCCCGTCAGGTCGATTCATCAGGCCCTGGCAGCCACCCACAGTAAATCCACTGTCGAACAGTATGACGGGTTTGCCATGCAGAATGTCCTGAACAGATACCCCGTTTACCTGATCGCCAGTCAACTGCTTGAAGCCGTTATTTTTTAATCGAATCATTCATTTTTAGCCTTCATGAAGGATTTTACGACCACCAGTTATCGTCAATTGCTGGATGCTCTGGTCCGCGCCGGCTATTCATTCCAGACGGTCCGGGATTTTGTACGTCAACCGGAGAAAAAAGTCATCTTGTTGCGACAGGATGTAGATGCACGTAATCTGCATTCTCTGCGTTTTGCACGCATCCAGGCAGAATACGGCATTCATTCCACATTTTATTTCCGTGTGGTGCCGGGAAGCTTTGATGAATTCATCATCCAGCAGATGGCCGCCATGGGTCATGAGATTGGGTACCACTACGAGGATATGGATTTTGCCAATGGAGATCCTGCCGCCGCCCTGACGTATTTCGAGAAACACCTGGCACAATTGAGATCGGTGGAGTCCATCGATACCATTTGTATGCACGGCAGCCCACGCAGTAAGTACGACAACCGCGACATTTGGAACTCGTACGATTATAAAAAATACGACATCCTGGCTGAGCCTTACCTGGATCTGGATTTCAATCAGATCTTTTACCTGACCGATACCGGCCGACGCTGGGATGGCTATAAGGTAAGTGTCCGCGATAAAGTAAAATCTGCCTTTGACTTATCCTTTCATCAGACCCGGGACATCATCGATTGCATCGATCGGGGTGATTTTCCGGATCAGGTCATGTTTAATTTTCATCCCGAACGATGGACCGATGACATGACCCAATGGTGGCAGGATTATTTTATTCAAAAAATTAAAAACTCCGCAAAATATGTATTGATCCAATTGCGCCAACGCGCCTAACTGACAAACCAAACCAACCAGAAACAAACCAACTAGACCAAACCAACTAGACCAAACCAAACGCCAGCCGGTTGCAACCAATCCAATCCGGCGGTCAACGACAACCAACACTCCCCCCGTCGATTCTTAAACCATTTTTTCGAACCAGTTTATAAAAAGTACGTGTCATGGCAACGCAACAGTTGACTTTGCCAGGGCTTGCGAGTTATTTGACTTCCAATGCCTTGGCAGATACTGCCACTCCCATCGCACCTCCTGCGATCTCCACCTCCACGATCACCACGACCGATCCCAGTGTACTAAGGCGGGAAAGGACGTACCGGAAGGCGTTAAGACAACGCGTTTCCGAGAATGTCCTGCAATTCATCGAGGAATATGCCGATCTTGATATGGCATGGGATATGATGTTGGTTGAAACCGACGTCCCCATCAACCCGATGAATATCAATCCATGGTTTGCCGATTATGAAGCAGGCACCGGATGTGTCGTCAATCTGCTGCGATTGAACGATATGCGACACATTAATAAGGTGCTTGAATCCATCAACGGTATCCTGCGGCATAACGGGCACATGATCGGCTGTGTGGAGACCGCCAGTCACCGCAAACAAGGATTCCTGGCCCGGATTCCCAAACCCTTCAAACAGGTGGCCTATGGCTTCGACTACGTGATCAACCGGGTGTGGCCCAAAATGCCCCAATTGAAAAAGTTGTATTTCCGTTTGACCAAGGGAAAGAACCGGGTGATTTCCGAGATGGAGACGTACGGCCGGCTGATGTCTTGTGGGTACAAGATCCTGGACACCATCCATGACAACGGTCTGGTGTATTTCGCCGCCAAAAAAGTGGATGAGCCGGCATTCAACACCCACGCCAGTTATGGCCCCATCATCTCTCTGAAGCGCATGGGTAAAAATGGAAAACCCATCCATGTCTATAAATTCCGGACGATGTATCCATTCTCCGAATACCTCCAGAAGTACATTTACGAAGCTTACGGGCTTCAATCCGGAGGCAAATTCAAGAGTGACCCGCGCATCAACACCGTCGGTAAATTCCTGCGCAAATACTGGCTCGACGAGATACCGATGTTGATCAACTTGTTGCGGGGAGACATTAAATTGATTGGCGTCCGGCCGGTGAGCAGTCATTACCTGAGCCTGTATCCGGAAGAAGCCAGAGAATTACGCAAGAACTTTAAGCCGGGATATATTCCTCCCTTTTATGCCGATTTACCAAAGACTTTTGACGAGATCGTTGCTTCCGAAGTGAAGTACCTGAAATCGTATGAACGGAATCCCTTGCGGACCGACCTCATGATTTTAGTCCAATCGCTGTACAATATTGTCATCAAGCAGGCCCGGAGCAATTGATCCCTTAAACCAACCATCTTGAATTTCCAAACGCAGTTCTGAACTTACCCCCCTTCGGCTGAGTTCACTATTACCCCCCGATTTTTACTTTGTTCTTATGAATAACTTGCGTGGACCCATGCAGGTATCGGCTACCCGTGCCCGGTCAGCTCCGACCGGCAACTGCCCAATAATTCTCAGAATTTAGACTTTACTATCCGCGGAATAGCGGAATCCTTTTCCCTTCAGCCCATCTGGGGGAAGAGGCTGTTGAAGCCCCGAACCAATCGGTTAGAATCGTCTGGTAGACATCTCTGATGTCCAATTGCATGGTCAGGGCCGCCTGGTCCGGTACCTCCTCCGGTATGGCGGGTGAAGACCCGATGACTGCTGGATTGACCTTTCCACCGAAATAAAATACGGCGGAAGCATCTCCATGGTCCGTGCCGTTGCTTTCATTGGCCCGGATTTGCCGTCCGAATTCGGAAAAGGTCATCCCAAAGACCCGGTGATCCAGCTGCTGCCTGGCCAGGTCTTGTGTAAAGGCATGGATGCATTGCGACAAATCCGTCAAAAGTTCCGGCTGCCGGCCCAACAATCCATTGCTTTCCGGTTGGATCTGGTCGGCATGGGTGTCGAAGCCCGATAA
>JAGQXC010000019.1 GCA_020436785.1 Saprospiraceae bacterium
TGAAGCCACCAGAACCGGAAATAATGCAAATGCCACCATAATCATCAAGAGGCTGACGGTAAGTCCTGAGAAAATGAAGGCCAGCCAATATTTTCGTTTTCTGGCCAGCCAGGGCAGAAAACCAATCACGATAAAGGCCAGCACGGGCACGGCAAGCAGCAATGGCTGCTGGCGAAAGTGGTCGGTTTGGTGCGGAATCCATAATAAGGTATAGAGGGAGGTGCCCAGAAACAGCAGAATGAAGGCGGCAATGGAACGCCGGAGCAAGATGGTGATTTTCACAAACAGCCTCCCTTCGGTCTTCATGGTTAGATAGATGGCTCCGTGCATCATGAAAAGGGCAAGAGTAGTTGCCCCGACCAACAGCGAATAGGGATTGATAAATTCCAACCAATGGCCGGTAAATTCCAAATCCGGTCCGATGGACATACCCAGCAACACATTTCCTAACACCACCCCCAATAATACGGCCAGCATAATGCTGGAAATGCTATAACTGATGTCCCAGAGCTTGCGCCACCAGGCCATGGCCTCTTTGCTCCGGAACTCAATCGAAACCGCACGGAAAATCAGAAAGGCCAGGAAAAGCATAAAAGGAATGTACATGGCTGAAAATAAGGTGGCGTAGACCACCGGAAAACCGGCAAATAAGGCTCCACCGCCAATCACCAACCACACCTCGTTGCCATCCCACACGGGGCCAATGGCATTGAGGGCAACCCGGCGGCTTGATTCTTTCTTAAAAAACAAATGCCAGGCTCCGGCGCCCAGATCAAACCCGTCGAGGATGGCATAACCGGTAAATACCCCTCCCACCAGAAGAAACCACCAGGTAGGATAATCGATGCCCAGGAAAGTTGCCATTTTATTTATTAATTCGATTCAACGGTTAAAATTAACTCATAGGGTTTGGACCATTTCTTTCTGTCGTGGTCGCGTATCGATCAGGTCATCATCCGTAGGCCCATGTTGAATTTTCTTATTCAGCAGGTAGAGAAACAAGACCAACAACAAGGCGTAGATCAGGGTAAACAGGATGAGAGAAAACCAGACCTGATTGGCGGTAACTACTTTGGAAAGGGCATCGGAGGTTCTTAACAAGCCGTAGACGACCCATGGTTGGCGACCCATTTCAGCTACATACCAGCCAACCTGATTGCCAACCTGGGGCAGAAACACCGCTCCAACAAACACCCAAAGTAGCCAGCGTTGCTGAAATAAGTTACCTCGTATCCACTGGATGGAGCCATAAAGGCTAAGGAGAATCAACATGATGCCGATGGCTACCATCAGGTGATAAAACTGGAAGATCGCATTGACAGCGCCAGGCCGGTTGGCAGGTTCCACGCTTTCCAAACCGGGCATAGGAGTGGTAAAATCACCATGCGTCAAAAAACTGAGGCCTCCGGGAATGCGGATCCCGTCTGTCCGGTGGTGCTCTTCATTCACCCAGCCCAGTACATACATGGAAGCAGCGGACAGGGAATCAAAATGGCCTTCCATCGCCGCCAGCTTCATCGGTTGATTTTCGGCCACTCCATCGGCTGAATGGTGGCCGGTAAACAACTGGGCAACGGAAAATACGGCAGCTACCACCAGGGCTATCTTGAAAGCCTTCCGGGAAAGTTCCACATGACGGTTCTTCAAAAGGTAATAGGCATGTACGCTCATAACCAGGAAGGCTCCGGCTAGAAAGGCGCCAATCCAGACATGCATCATGCGATCGATACTGGACGGGTTAAAAACCATGGCCCAGAAATCCGTAATCTCTGCCCTGGCTTCCAGGCCTTCACCAACGATATGAAATCCGGCTGGAGTCTGTTGCCAACTGTTGGCGACCACGATCCATACGGCTGAAAACATGGATCCAAACCAGACTCCTGCCGTGGCAAGAAAATGGACACGCGGACTGACCCGGTTCCAACCAAACAGCAAGATGCCCAAAAATCCACTCTCCAGGGCAAAAGCGAAAATTCCTTCGGCAGCGAGGGCGCTGCCAAAAACGTCTCCAACATAACGTGAATACGTAGCCCAATTGGTCCCGAATTCAAACTCCATGACAATGCCGGTGGCTACCCCCAGACCAAAAGTCAATGCAAATATCCGGGTCCAAAAACGGGCCATACGCTCATAAATCGCATCCCTGGTATGGAGGAACATCCCCTCCATGACCACCATGATCAGACCAATGCCGATGCTTAACGGCGGATAGATGTAATGAAATGAAACCGTAAATGCAAACTGAATCCGGGATAGAATTTCAATATCCATGTCTTCTCAGTTAAGTTGCAGAGAAAACCCGGCGAAAGGAGGGTTAATCCCCAGATTCCAAACGGAGGGTTATCTGAATAAAAACGGTAAACCACCAGTATGGTTTACTTATATAATAACGAAAAAGCACGCTGCCGGAATGGGTTGGCAGCGTGCGTTGGATTGTCCGGGCGACCGTAATTGAAAATTCCTCTACGCTACGGCAGCCACGGCTTCGTCAATGACTTTCTGGGCAATGGTGGTCGGACAGTTGTAATCGGTCACCGTGATCCCTGCGCGTTCAATGGCTTGCCATCCTTCCCGGATATCGATCACCTGGTGATATCCGCGCGCCTTAAGGATGGAGGCCATCACCATCGACCGGTAACCGGTGCGGCAATGCATGTAATACGTCTGGTCACGTTGTAGCCGGTCCATGTTCTTATTGATGTAATCCAATGGAAAATTAACTGCATCCACCATGTGTTGGGTGATGAATTCCGTCGGTTTACGCACATCGAGGACGATGCCATCCAGTGGTTCTGCCAGGCGCCGGGCAAGTTCTTCGCCGGTTATCGATTCCACGCGGTCGACCTCCTTGCCGGCTTGCTCCCAGGCTGCAAGACCTCCTTCCAGGTATCCAAGGGTATGATCGTATCCTACCCGGGCCAGCCGGGTAACTACTTCTTCTTCCCGTCCTTTAGGTGCAATGACCACAATGGGTTGTTTGATGTCGGTAATCAATGCGCCGACCCAGGGAGCAAAACTCCCGTCGATGCCAATAAAAATGGAATTGGGGACGTGGCCTTCGGCAAATTCTTCCTGGCTGCGGGTGTCCAGCATCAGGGCCTCCCGGTCTTCAACCATCGCTTCAAACTGGTCGGGTGACAAAGGGACCTGACCATGTTCCAACACTTCATCAAAAGACTCGTAACCCGATTTATTCATCATGGCATTTTTAGCAAAATATTGGGGAGGAGGGGTTAGTCCTGCCGTGACTTCTGCGATGAATTCTGCCCTGGTCATATCTGCCCGAAGCGCATAGTTATTCTTTTTCTGATCACCGAGATATCCCCAGGTGTCCGCACTCAGATTTTTACCGCAAGCAGATCCCGCCCCATGGGCAGGATAGACAATCACGTCATCCGGCAAAGGCATGATCTGGCTCCGCAGGCTTTCATAGAGGTAACCGGCAAGATCTTCACGGGTTAATTCGCCCTGTTTGATGGCCAGATCCGGTCGTCCGACGTCGCCCAGGAACAAGGTATCTCCGGTAAAGATGGCATAATCCCGGCCCTGCTCGTTACGGAGCAGAAAGGTGGTACTCTCCATCGTATGACCTGGGGTATGCAAAACCTTAAACCTGACTTTACCCACGTGGAGTATCTCTCCGTCCTGGGCCTGATGGATCCGGTAATTGGTTTCTGCGTTCGGTCCATAAACGATGGTAGCTCCGGTCTTTTTGGCCAAGTCCAGGTGGCCGGAAACGAAATCAGCATGGAAGTGCGTTTCAAAAATGTATTTTAAGCGCAGCCCTTCCTTCTCTAATTTTTCAATATAAGGCTGTGTTTCTCGTAAAGGGTCGATGATGACCGCTTCGCCATCACTTTGAATCAGATACGCTGCCTCTGCCAGACAGCCGGTATAAATTTGTTCTACTTTCATAACCTAGTTTGCGTTTTACAATAAAATGATCAACATTAACAACACGAAAATACCTGCTTAGAGTCCGGACTGTCTGTGATGATAATCACCTCAGCCTTTTTCGCCCAAGATTTGGTGTACTTGTACAAAAATTGCAGTCATTCATTGTAATTAATTAATTTACAAAACATAATGTAGAATACATTATTATATATGAATGCGGAGAATCCGGTTAACCGTCGTTTTGCCGGTGATCTGTGACAAGTCGCACAGAGGGTAACCTGCCTTCGGATGGTCTTCATTCAGTCGGTATAGGCTCTCTCCACCTTTTTATGCATGTACAGGTAATTGACAATTCCGACGATTACGGTGATTCCACCCAGTACGGCGAGTGTCCAGGCTGTCCAATCGTAGTTGCCGGTTTTACTGAATTGAAAGATTCCCAACGCCGTTACGATCAGATATAAACCGGTCCGGATAAACGATAACAGGGTACGCTGATTGGCCAGCCGGGTACGATCAATGGCCAGGGTGTCGCGGAGGATAAGTTCTTCTTTTGGTGGCATTGGACAGTTGGTATTAGGATTTAGAACTTCCGAACGTAAACCAGCCCGCTTGCCCGGTGGAACCGAGGCCCGGCATAGCCGATCAGGTATTGGTCTGTAAGGTATAAGCTTGCATGTCTTCGTGCAGATCTCCAGCGGCATTTCGCCGGGCATCGTAGGCATCAACCGCATCCTGAACGATCATATGAAAATGATCCAGCCCGATCTTGACGAGCAGATTTCCCTTTGCCAGAGCATCACGAACCGGTCCTTTCACACTGGTAAAATAAATGTCAATATGGCGGTGCCGCAAGTCTCCCACCATTTCATCTATCATTCGCAATGCACTGGAATCCATATTGTTGATGCTTTCTGCATTGATGATCACCGCTTGCAGGGCACTGCCCTTTTGGGTGATCAATTCGTCAATGCAGGAGCGGAAATAATTGATATTGGCAAAGTACAATTGAGCGTCAAACCGAATGATGAGTAAATCGTCACGCTTCTCGATATCCGGAAAGCGGTCCACATTGCGGTAAACCGTGGTCCCCGGAACTTTACCCAATTCTGCGAGATGGGGCTTGGTTGTCCGGTAGATGACCATGACCAGAGAGAGCACCACCCCAATACCGATACCCTGGATGATTCCCAGGGACAGGGTCGCCGCAAAAGTGACCATCAGCATCCAGAAATCAGTGCGGTTGGCTTTCCATAATCGGACCGGTTCCCTGACATCAATCAATCCAAACACCGCAACCATAATCACCGAAGCCAGAATGGCATTGGGTAGTGCGTGGAACAATGGCGTCAGAAACAGTAACGTCAATACGATAAGCACCGCACTGAATACACCGGCCAATGGGGTCCGCGCGCCTGCCTGGTCATTGACTGCGGTTCTAGAGAATCCTCCGCTGACCGGAAATGCCTGAAAAAAGGCACCGCCTATTTTAGATATTCCCAGTGCGATCAATTCCTGGTTGGGCAGGACTTTGTAATTCTTATGCTTATTCTGGATGGCGGTTGCAACTGCAATGGACTCCATAAAACTGACCAGGGTGATGGCCAGAGTCGTCGGCAACAATGCGCGAAAATTCGCCCAATCCAACCGGGGCAATTCAAGTGCAGGCAGTCCCTGCGGGATGGCTCCCAGGACTTTGACCCCCTGCTGTTCCAGGTGAAACCATTGAACGACGATAATGCTGACAATAACGGCCAACAGGGAGCCGGGGATGGACTTGTACAGTTTCTTTATGCCGAGGATCAGAACCATTCCTGCCAATCCGATGATCAAGGTGATCCAATGGATGTTCCCGATTTGCGAAGCGGCTTCGATCAACACCTCGTGAATTTTCTGAGTGCGCCCCATAGGCACTCCCAGGAGGTGTTTGAGCTGACTCAAGCCAATGATCAGTGCAGCCGCTGACGTAAAGCCGCTGATCACAGGGTAACTTAAAAAATTGACCAGGAATCCCAGGCGGAAAACGCCCAGCAGAAATTGCATGATCCCGGTAAACAACGAAAGGGCGATCGCCAACGTAATAAAATGTTCCGTACCGGTCTCCGCCAGTAGACCAACCCCCGCGGCGGTAAGCAGGGACACCATGGCCACCGGACCGACTGCAAGCTGGCGGGAGGTGCCGAAGAGGGCATAGATGAGCAGTGGAATGGTGGAAGCATACAGTCCGTAGATCGGCGGCAACCCCGCCAACATGGCATAGGCCATCCCCTGTGGAATCAGCATTACCCCA
>JAGQXC010000267.1 GCA_020436785.1 Saprospiraceae bacterium
ATGGGCAACAACTGGTGTATTCCATGGCCGGCAGCCTGTGGAGGCAAGAGATCGCCAGCCACACCGCCTGGCAGCTCACCGATGGCGACGGTTACGACTACCAGCCGGATTGGTCTCCTGACGGCCGAACCATTCTTTTTGTGCGCTACGACGGACAATCCATGGAACTGATGCTCTTCAATCTGGCATCCGGACAGGTTACGCCCCTGACGACCAGTGGCGCGGTCAATACAGAACCAAAATGGGCTCCGGATGGTCACACCATTGCCTTCGTGTCGACGCAGGGCAGCGGGCACTTCCTCCTGCACAAAGCCTCTGTTGAAAACGGAAAACTGGTGGACGTCGCGACCTTGGTGCCTGACCGCGTCAGTGCGGTGAAAAGGTATTATTACAGCGAATACGACCATGCCATCAATCCCACCTGGTCACCGGATGGCCGCCGGATCACTTTTGTATCCAACCGGGAGGTCGCTCACGGCACCGGCAACATTGTTTCCCTGGACCTCGACCATCCCGAAGAGATCACCACCATCCACGAGGAAGAAACTGCCTGGAAGACGACTCCGGATATTTCTCCGGATGGCAGCCGGATGGTCTACAGCAGCTACCTGGGTCGCAACTGGCAACAGCTTTGGCTGTTGCCGGCCGCAGGCGGCTATCCCATCCAGATCACCTACGGGGATTACGACAATACGGCTCCAAAATGGTCACCCGACGGCCAACACATCGCCTACATTTCCAACCGCAGCGGGAATACTTCTCTGTGGATCCTGGACAGCTATGCAGGCAAGGAGATGCCGGTGGTGGCGACCGACCTCCACTACCTCAAGCCCAGGAAAGAGGTCGTCATCCGCACCATCGATGCAACCGGGGCAACCGTTCCGGCCCGGGTCAGTATCCTCGACCGCCGTGAGAAATTTTATGCACCGCGAGAGGCCTGGATCCATGGCGACGATTCCCGCTATCCGGCCAGCCAGCAATTTGAAACGCATTATTTTCATTCCACCGGGACCGCGCAGGTATCCGTTCCGGAGGAGGGTTACCTGACTGTCATTGCCCAGAAAGGGCCCGGTTTCAAAATCACCAAACGGTCCGTTGACGCCTTGCCGGACACGCTGACCCTAACCCTGGAGCGCTGGGACATGCCCCCGTCCTTCGGAAAGTGGTGGTCCGGAGACCTGCATGTGCACATGAATTACACGGGCAGCTACCGAAATACACCGGACATCCTCCGCGAACAGGCCCGGGCGGAAGACGTGGATTTTATCTACAATTTAATCGTCAATAAGGAGCAGCGCATCCCGGACATTGATTACTATACCCCGCCGAAGGGGACCCGGGTGGAAAAGGACATCATGATCCTGCAGGGGCAGGAATACCACACGAGTTTCTGGGGGCATCTGGGCCTGCTCAACCTGACCGAGCACTACCTGATCCCGGATTATGTGGGTTACCCATATACGGCCGTCGAGAGCATTTTCCCACACAACAGTTATGTGGCGGATGTGGTCCATCAACAAAAGGGCCTGGTCGGCTACGTGCATCCTTTCTATGACTTCCAGCTCTTCCCCAGGCAGTCGGAAACGCTAACCAACGCACTGCCCATCGACGCGGCGCTGGGCAATGTGGACTATTACGAAGTGGTGGGCTTTGCGCATCACAAGGCGTCGGCGGCAGTCTGGTACATGTTGTTAAACTGCGGGCTGCGGATCCCGGCGGGTGCCGGCACGGACGCCATGGCCAACTACGCCAGCCTGCGCGGGCCGGTAGGCCTGAACCGGGTTTACGTCGAGCAAAATGGCGACTTCACCAGTGATCACGTCATCTAACAGATCAAGCAAGGAAGGAGTTTCGTCACCAATGGCGCCTTGCTGGGCCTGCAGGTCGACGGAATGGGTCCCGGTGATGCCATCGAGATCGGCGATGGCCCAGCTAATATGGATTTCCGGGCTTTTATGCGCAGTTCGGTCCCGGTGGATCACCTGGAACTCATCTGGAACGGCCAGGTCCTCCGCGAATATGACTTTGATCAAGATCGCCATACAGCTGATTTCTCCGGAAAAATCCAGGTTGAAGGTCCCGGCTGGCTCTTGCTGAGGGCCTACAACGACGAGGCACATCCCGAGGTACCGGACTACTATCCCTATGCGACGACCAGCCCCATTTACGTGACCGCTTCAGGCAAGACCCTGATGTCCCGCACTTCGGCCACCTTTTTCCTGGAGTGGATCGATCGCATCCAGCGGGTCGTCTCGGCCAATACGGCCTACCGTACAGCGGAGGAGAAGGAGCGGATTTTGGAGGACATTGCCCGGGCAAGGAAGTTTTATGCCCATTGTTTGGCGGAGGCGACGATGGAATAAGAGGTTTGGGACTTATCAGCCCTGGCTAAAGTACATCGTGGCATTTTATTACTATTCAGAAAATGTACAAGTGGTTCATCAAAGAGCAACTCTTGTGATTTGTTTCTTTCGTTCCTTTTTGTATCGGCAAAAAGGAACCAAAAAACCTCGCAACCCGCAAAACTCACTTTCTGTTTCAGAGGATAAGTATAAGGTTCAGGTATATACGTTCATTGCTAGTCACCATTTTTGCGGCTTACCCGCTCTTCCATCGGCTTTGCGGTTCCTTCATTTGAAAGTCCCCAGACAATCATTCCGAAGGAAATCGTTCAGTCCCACCGTCTTTCGACGGCAGCAAAAATGCTGTTACAAATGTGTTCAAACAGTTGCGGGTTGCCCAAACCCCCAATTAATTCTTTGCAAAGCAAGCTTTCGCTTCACCCTCAGATTTCATTATCCAAACAAAAACGACCTTCAACTCATTGATTCAATTCGAAGAACAGAAATCAATATTTTGAACCTCCATTAAATACCGCTTTTAGATAACTTTTTCAACTGATGGTTGATTACTACACAAATTAGTACAGAACCAATTATTTCTGAAGTGATTTAGCTTAATTACCTAGACACTCAGAAATTGAGGATGTAACTCTGGATGTCAGCATCGCTGTCAAGGTTCATCTTTTTCCGCAAGCGGTACCGGGCTTTTTTGACGCCGTCGTCGGAAATACGCAGTGTATGGGCAATGTCTTTCGAC
>JAGQXC010000268.1 GCA_020436785.1 Saprospiraceae bacterium
AAGCAGCTATGGACGCCGGAAACGAAAAGGTTCAGGAGTGGGAAGAACTGATGTGGAAATTTCAGAAACCGTTACCCGGCGCCAAACCGGGAGAGAAGTGGATGCGGATGGATAAGATCTTTGATTTAAATAAAAGTTGATGTGGTGGTTGAGGTAATAAAGGAGACAGAGGTGGCAAAGGTGGCGAATGTGGCAAAAGTACCAGAGTAGACGGAAGTGGCAGGGTGGTCCCAGACATTGGGTGAATGGGGCTTCCGTAACGCTGCTTTTCTTTTATCCTTTCGTTTTTAACCTCGGATTCTATCCCTTCGTCGTTAAAACTGGATTTTCGCCGGACCTTCCGATATCTTCCTCCAACAAATTTATCCGTCGCAATGAAGATCATTTTTAAGATCCTGTTTAATGCCCTGGTCGTTTATGGTTTGGCCTGGCTCCTCCCGGGCATCTCGGTTTCCGACTATAAAGATGCCGTCATCGTGGCCATTCTGCTGGGTCTGGTCAACGCCATCGTAAAACCCATCGTTCAGATCATCACGTTTCCGGTTACCATCATTACCCTGGGCCTGTGGCTGCTGGTGATCAATGGTGCGATGATTCTGCTGGTGGACCATTTTTTCTCCGGATTTTATGTTAGTGGCTGGTGGTCTGCCATCATCTTTGCTCTACTGATGTCCATCTTTGGCACCTCTTACGACAAGGCTTCTGACCGGCGGGATCGCTAAATTCAATGTTCATGGAACGGCGAAAACAAATTCAGCTTTTGTTAGCCCTGATCATGTTTTTGATTTCCATTTACATGACCATCTCCTATGGGCTATTGGTTGCCCATCATGCGGCCGACCGGTTGACCACCATTGCCTTTTACGTCTGGATCTTTTCCATCGTAGCCTGGTTTGCCAAGTTGGTTCATGATTTCCGCTCCCGTCAGCACAGTTGACTTTCACTAGCCGCTGATCCCGAATAGAATGAATTGAAATTGGTGCGGGCTGTTGCTTACATACCGTTCATCCAGGAGATAACTGTAGCGCAATCCCAAATCCACATCCAGCAACCGCAGAAAACGGACATCAAAACGAATGTCTGTACCCACTGATCGCATCGGGTGAACCGCGTCGAAAGGAAAATTCAGTTTCACTCGATTGTAATCATAATACACATTGGCTTTGATGCGCTGGATGAAGGCGATGGGTCCCAGGGCCAGGTCGGGATAAGCCAGAGGCAGTGCGTAATCCATTGAAAATCCCAGGATACGGTCATTAGCCGGGGCGTTGTATCCCCGGGAATAGCCAAACACATCCGAAAAGGAATAATTTTTCAACAGATCACCACGGCGGACAGACGTCCGTAAACGAATGCCGTGATTCCTTCCTATTCCGGGCAACCAGATGCCTCCATCAAAAGTCAGCAGATCGGCCTGCCACAATGCATCCAGCGAATGTTGCCAGTTCAACTGAACATACCCCCCTATTCTTGGTAATACCTGCTGCCGGGCACGCTGCTGGATGACGCTGTAAGTGAATTGCAAGCGGCTTGACCATAGATTACCATCGGCCAACGGAGTTCTGACAAATTCCCTGAAGCGATCCAGGCTTGCCGGACTCAGAATGAAGGTATCCCGGCTATTACCTGGTTGATCGACATTGGTTCCGACCTGATTGCTGATGTAGTTCAGTCGTCCCTGCAGCGTCGCGTTGTGGATCATGGGTCCGGTGATGGCACTGAAGGGAATGGTTATCCCGGCGCCGGCTCGCTGTTCCTGCCATTCTTCCACGTAAAAATTCGTCATTAACGTGGTATCGTTGGGAATTTGAAACTGATAAAAACGACTGCTCCGGCTGGCCTGATTGTAGGTGGCGTGGATCAGCGGATACCACCCTCCATAGGTTAAGCTGGCCAGTGCCGACCATTTTCCTTCATTGGCATTGTAATAACCACCCAATTCCCCGCTTAACGTACCGAATCCGTCATCCGATAACAAGGAAGCGCCGTAAATCGGCGGATCTACCGTCGGGAAAAAGCTGTGAACACGGATCAGGTGCGCACCTTTATGGATGGGTTCGATGGCATAATCGTGATTGGGCACATTTTCCGTTAGACCATCGTACTGTATTTCAAGCGTTCGGACCAGTGGATCCGTGTATTTTGCCGGCCAACGGACGGGCAAACCAGGATCCCCCAGTTCCATTTCATGCACTTCAAATCCCCGGTAGTGGTATTCGGCATAAAGAAGTTTTGAACCGTCCGGATGCAGAGCAGGTTGGAAGGCTCCGGTCGTTGAAAAAGTGATTTGAAAAATGCCCGGCCGATCCCGGTAGATCACAAATACATTTTGGATCCCGTGCAATCCTGCCGTGAAAAAGAGCCGGTTGCGATCTGCGGCCAGTTGCCCCAGCGCATAGGTCTGCAGCCCCAGCAAGGTATCGACCTGACCATTGGCCCGAATTCTGACAATGCCTTCCCGGTTGCGGTGCTGAATTACGGCACATAAGTCATCCCCCTGCCAGGCCAGAAAGCGGTACTGGACCTGTTGCCGATTAGGCAAAGACTTTTCGATTTCCCCATCGGCGATACGGAGTAACTGAATCTGATAATTAATCTGTGCGTCTATTGCAATGGCCGCCACGTGCAAGCCATCCGGGTGCAGGGCCGGTGAGGCATACCGCTGTTTGCCAGTCAGCTGTTTTGATGATTTGGTGGCGCTGTTAAATAATTGGAGGTTGTTGTAGGATACGTATTCCCACCGGGGATGGATGGCATAATTGGTCCAGCAGATCTGGTTGCCCTGGACATCGATGACATCATAGGGGTTTTCCGGCAGAATGCCAACCTTTTTGATGGGCAGCCAGCTCCCATCCGCTTGCAACCGGACCAGGGAAGCAATCCGGTCATAACCGGTCTCCACACAAACGATGTCGCCATTACCCAGATAATGGGGATTGGTGAAGTTGATGACTTTCCTGGGCTTTTTAGCTGTGATGATCATGTCGGTATTGGTGCGGGTGGACACATTTTCAGGTGATGTCGTGGGCATCCACAATGAATCCAGCCAATGCATGGTTTCCCCATACCAGGCGCGGGTGGTATAACCGGTTCTGTTCTTCAAACTGCGGCTGAATGGAAAAAACAAGCCGCGGTAACGGACCGCATCTTCGACCACACCGGCCCAAAGGGTCTCCCCATATTGCCGGCGCGCATGGGTAGTCATCAAATAGCCCAGGTGATACCAATTCGGAATGGGATCGCGATACGATTGAGCGCCCGCTTTTTCGTAACCGAAATGGGCGCCTTCCTGCCGCATGGTTCGGTATTCCATCAAGAAGGAAGCTTCCCGGCCCCGGCCATAACGGGTCAGCCCGGTTTCGGCACCCACCGCATCGCCTTCCCAAAACCACCGGGGCATGGCCGTGGCCGCAAAACCGCCCCACACCCAGGAACCGAAAATTGATTTTGCCAGATGGGTGATGCCCTGATCGCTGTTGGCAAATTGTTTGACGTGCTGATATTCGTGGGCAACGAGTTCATCGGTCCAGTCGTTCAGGGAAGCCATCTGCGGTGGTCGCAGGAAAAACTCGGAGCGAAAAGGTCCGACGGTGACCTGGGCATTCGGCGTGGCATTCAGGTTGTACAGATAAATTTGGATCTTCTTGGTTTGGTCTCCGATGCCTGCGTTGTTGCGCTCCCGGATGTATTCGGCCAACGTGGCAACCCGGATACCCTGAGGCTCCAAACCCCTGGGGAAGATCACCTGTACCTTATCGGTATTGATTTGATTCCATTTCATCCGGGATGGCTGCAATCCCAATGGGTTGGCGGGAATCTGTGCCGAGAGGACTCCACAAATCAATACGGCATAAATGATGGATAATGATCTTCGCATCCGGTTAAGTTACGGCATTCGATTTATTGTGAAAACAGCAGTTTGCGGGCTCAACTATTTATCAGGTAAACTACCATTCCGTTCTTTATACTTTGAATATAAAATACCTGATGCAAGAGCGACCAAAATGATACCCAATGACAACCACTCCGGCAGATGGATCCACTGATTTCCGATCAGTTTGATGGCGATGAAGACCAAAATGAAGACCAGGGAATAATGGAGGTAATAAAACGATTCGATCAGATTGGCCACGACAAAGAAAAGGGCACGCAATCCCAATACCGCAAACAAATTGGATGCAAAAACCACGAACGGGTCACGAGAAATGGCTAAAACGGCCGGGATGGAATCGAAAGCAAAAAGGATGTCGGTTACCTCAATGACGATCAAAGAAATGAACAGTGGCGTAGCCGCCGTAATGTTCATCCGCCGGATGAAAAAATGATGCCCGTGATGACCCTTGGTAATCGGAAATAACTTTTTTAAAAAAAGCACGGTCCGATTCTCTTCCATACGGATGTTTTCTTCCTGAGGTTTCAACATGCCATAGGCCGTATACAATATGATGGCCGCGAAGATGTAATTGACCCATTCGAAGAGGTGAACCAACCACAAACCGGCACCAATGAGTAATCCACGGAAAACAATAGCTCCGGCAATTCCCCAAAACAATACCCGGTGATAGTAGTCCTGCGAAATCTGAAAATACCGGAGGATAATCAGGATGACAAAGACGTTATCAAAACTAAGGGCCAATTCAATCAGGTATCCCGACCAGTATTGAAAAAGCGCCGTTTGACCGGAAGTCGTTTCCAGATCGCCCTGCCGGGCAAAAAAGTAAACGACGAACCCGAATGACATCCCGATGGCGATCCATACCAAAGCCCATTTATTTGCCTGAGCGACCGACATTGCACGATGCTGACGGTTCAAAACGATCAGATCTGTAAAGAGCAGTGCCGCGTAGATGACCAGGAAAATTATCCAGGGAGTTTGTGCCATAGCGTTCGATCAGAATGCAAACATGCAAAAAATCTGCAGTTTCCCGCCAGGTTTTCAGATTGAATCCTCCTCGGTCCAAATCAATGCCTGGGATTCATCGACCTTCGCAAATATTCTTGTTATCTTTCTTTTCTTAAGCTTAATTGTATGCGACCATATCTACTCTGGATCCTGGCCCTGTCCCTGATTATTGGCGCCTGCACCACGCCTTCGAAGAAACTCCCTGCCTTTTCAATTACCCTGCAGGATACCGGCGGAATGCATCCATTGGATGGTCGTCTGCTCTTGCTTATTTCAATCGACAGCACGGCGGAACCGCGCTTTCAGATTGCCGACGGATCCGAAACACAACAAGTCTTTGGGATGGATGTGGAAGGGGTTAACTCCGGTTCTACCCTGAACTTTGATGGCGAGGCATTTGGCTATCCGGTGGAATCTATGACCGCTATTCCGGACGGGGATTATTGGGTTCAGGCATTGTTACACAAGTACGAGACGTTTTCACGGTCCGATGGCTACACGGTAAAAATGCCCATGGACCGGGGAGAAGGCCAGCAATGGAACCGGGCACCCGGCAACCTCTATTCGCTACCTCAAAAAGTTCGCATCCAGGCAGGTGCGACGATCAATCTGGTAGCCGACCGGATCATTCCGCCCTTACCGCAGCCGGAGGAATCCAAATACATCAAATATGTGCGTATTCAGTCGAAATTGTTGACCGAATTCTGGGGCAGACCCATGTACCTGGGCGCCTTTGTCCTCCTGCCGGAAGGCTTTGACACCCATCCGCAAGTGCATTATCCATTGGCGATTTTCCATGGCCATTTTCCCAGTGAACTGAGTGGATTCCGGGAGACTCCGCCGGATCCGGACCTGGAACCGGATTACAGTGAACGATTTCATGTCAGCGGCTACAACCGCATCATGCAAGAAGAAGCATACCGGTTTTACAAATTATGGACCGGACCGGATTTTCCCAGGGTGCTGGCTATTGAAATCCAGCATGCCAACCCATTTTACGACGATTCTTATGCGGTTAACAGTGAAAACCTGGGGCCTTATGGCGATGCCATCACCTACGAGCTCATTCCTTACATCGAACAGGAATACCGCGGCATCGGCGAAGGCTGGGCCCGGTTCACTTATGGCGGATCGACCGGAGGATGGGAAGCCCTGGCCGTACAAATCAAGTATCCCACGGAGTACAATGGTTGTTATGCAGCCTGTCCCGACCCCATCGATTTCCGTGCATACACCGTCGTGAATCTATATGATGATTCCAATGCCTATTACATCGAGGGGCCATTCCGTAAGACGCCGAGACCAGGACACCGGGATTACCTCGGTCACGTGCAAGCCCTTTTAAAGGACATGAATTATCACGAACTTGCACTGGGTACCAAAAGCCGTTCTGGACAGCAATGGGACATCTGGGAAGCCGTTTTTTCTCCGGTAGGGCCGGACGGTTATCCAAAACGGATCTGGGATAAACGCACCGGTGTGATCGATAAGGAAGTCGCTGCTTACTGGAAAGAAAATTACGACCTCTCTTACATCATGCAGCGGGATTGGACAAAAAATGGAAAGGATTGGGAAGGTAAGATCCATATCTATTGCGGCGATATGGACAATTATTACCTGAACGATGCCGTCTATCTGGCTGAAAATCGTCTGAAGGATACCAAAGAGCCTTTCTATGCAGGGCAGGTGGATTATGGTGACCGCGCCGAGCATTGCTGGAACGGCGATCACACCCAGCCCAACCACATCTCACGCCTGCGCTACCACGAAATGTTTATCAACAAATGGGTGGAAGAAGTCGGCAGGCGCGTACCGGAAGATGCCGACCTCCGGTCCTGGCGCTATTAAAATTGTAGTCAGAAAATGCGGGCACTGGTCATATCGGGAGGAGGAAATAAAGGTGCATTTGCCGGAGGCATCGCCCAGTATCTGCTGCAAGATGCCAAGCGTGAATATGACTTTTTTGTGGGTACCTCCACCGGCAGCCTGCTGATCCCAATGCTTTCCATCGGTGAGGTTGAAAGGCTCCGGGAAGCCTACACCACCGTCAACCAACACGACATCTTTAACATCAATCCTTTCCATATCAAACGGATGCCGGATGGACAGATCAATGTCAGCATCAACCACTTCAACACCTTTATCCAATTCCTCAAAGGAAGAAAGACGTTTGGCGAAAGTAAGAACCTGCGCAAGCTCATCAGCAGGACGATGACGGAAGAGGACTTTGAGCGGATACGGAACAATAAAAATAAACGGGTTATTGTCACGGTCTCTAACCTCAGCCGGAATGTGGTGGAATACAAGTACGCCCGCGACCATACCTATGAGGATTTCTGCGACTGGATCTGGCTTTCAGCGAACCTGGTTCCCTTCATGAGCCTGATCGTCAAAAATGGAAGTGAATATGCCGATGGAGGCTTTGGAAATCTGGTACCCCTGCAGGAAGCCATCAACCTGGGGGCAAAGGTGATCGACGTGATCGTACTGAATCCCCGTATCCGCCAGGTGGTCAAACCCATGTCACGCAATGCCTTTAACGTCATCACCTCCTCCATGGACTTTATGCTGACCCAGATCGGACAGGACGACATTTTTATTGGTTTGTTGGAAAGCCGTTACACCGATGTCGAAGTGAACTTCTTCCATACACCGAGAAAGCTGACCGACAACTCTTTCGTCTTTTTCCCGGATGTGATGAAAGCCTGGTGGGAAGAAGGTTATCAATATGCCCGGAAGGTGGTGAAGTGACTTCTTTTTTCAGGTTTTCCGACTTCCAAACTTATTAACACATCAACTTCTTTACCTGATTAACCCTTAGCAGGTATCGGCGGTGGCGCATCCGGCAGAATTGGCTTGTAGTTGTAGTCGCCTTTTCGCTCCCGGAATTCTTTTTTGACTGCTGCGACCAAATCCGGATTTTGAAACAGGTCGGCCATGGTCAGGGCCAGTGACTTGGCTGCGAAGATCATCCCTTTGTGACCGATCGACATGCCGCCGCAGGCGACGACCGCCCACGAATGCCAGGGAGTACCCAACGGTGCGGTCGCGCCGGTCAGACCGATCTCCGGTACGATCCAACTCACGTCACCGACATCCGTAGAGGCGCCCTGGGTGATCGGTACGGTCTCCTGCAGCGGCATGATGCTGCCGTCAAGGCCTACCTCTGGTTTGCCGGTGGCCCGTTGGATGCCTTTGGCATAGTCCTGCTCACCGGAGGTGTATTGGATGGGCCCGACCAGCTCCATATTGTCGTGCAAGGCGGTAGCTCCGGCACGGTTGACCAGGATCTCGTGCAGACCGGACATCAGAGTTACCTTATAGTCCACTTCCGCCATCAGAGAGGCACCCTGTGCGATCTTGAGCGCTCGCTCGTAGACGGCCATCATATTTTCCCGCTTGGGATCCCGGATGCGGGTCCAGATGCGGGCGTATTCAGGGACCACATTAGCAACATCACCGGCTTTTTCGATCTGGTAATGGATGCGGGAAGTGGGCAGGATGTGTTCGCGCAAGTAGTTGAGTCCGGTGGTATACAGTTCCATGGCATCGACAGCACTGCGGCCATTCCAGGGATCGAGAGCCGCATGGGCGGCTTTACCGTAGAATTCGATGATGTAGTCAATCAGGGCCATTGAACTGTTGGTATTGGCGTCGTTGACCGGTCCGGGGTGCCAGTCCAGGCAGACATCGAGGTCATCGAAGAGGCCTGCCCGTGCCAGGTACAATTTGCCAAAATATTTTTCTTCGGCCGGCGTCCCATAAAAGCGTACGGTACCTTGCAATTGGCCTGAAGCGATCATTTCCTTGATGGCGGTGGCTGCTCCCAGGCTGGCCACCCCGAAAAGATTGTGTCCGCAACCATGACCGGGTGCGCCCTCTACCAGCGGTTCCTTTTCAACTTGCGCCTTTTGGGATAAGCCGGGCAAGGCATCAAATTCGCCCAAAATCCCAATGATGGGTTTGCCACTTCCATATTCCGCCACGATGGAGGTGGGCATTTCAGCCAGGCCTCGCTGTACGCGGAATCCCTGTTGTTCGGCATAGGCGGCCAACACGTCGGCCGATTGCGTTTCCAGAAAAGCCGTTTCGGCAAATCCCCAGATCGCATCACTCATCCCGGTCAGATCCGTGCGCTGCCGGTCAATGCTGGCCGCAATGGCTCGTTTTACCGGTGTCCAGGCAGTTTGTGCGCCGGCAGTTTGAAACAGTACTACAATCAGGCAGAAATTGAAAATGAGGAGGTTCTTCCGTTTCATGGCAATCATTTCTTAGGTCCGGAAGATATTGATTTTACAGTATTCCTGCGTAACCTGCTATTAATCAATCCTTAACTTTCCGGGATGGGATTTTAATATTTCATTCACCCATGAATACCGTGAGACCGTCTATTTTTAGAAAAAAGGATCTATGCGAATCATTTACTTACTTCCTTGCTTGTTCATCGTTGCCTGTAAGGCCATCTATCCGGCGGAAAAAAGGGATCTTGCTTCCTCCTGGTCCCCCTTGACGCTGGAACCTGCCGTCGAACCCTATGAATTACACATCGACCTGATCCGGCAGCAAGATCAAAGCAATGACGGTGAAACGATAACCTCTTCCGACCGTCCTTATCATCCATTAGCCGTTCGATTCGGAAATGGACTAATCCTCGACCGGTCCATGAATCTGGGGCTATCGATCCTGGATTTATTTGACATCCAACCCGGGGAGGACTTTGAGATCAGACAGGAATCTTTACGATTTCCCGGAACCGCAGACCGGATTTTTGAACGCTCCGGGGATCATTTTTCTACCAGAAAAGCATCCATTTTACCCGATCGCCGGGAGGTGATTCAACAAGATTCCATCATTACAGTGAGTTCCTTTTTATCCCGCCAGACCATTGCGGTGAATGACAGCATTTGGGTCCGCAAAGGCTTTTTAAGTCAGGATAAAATGACCATTCATCCGGATACCATCTGCCTGCGTCCTTTTTGGAATCAATGCCTGGTTATGCGTCCCGGTAACGTGACGATGAAGCGCAACTTTGCACTGGTTGCCCAGGCACGATCCTGGAATCTTGATTGTTTTAACGGCCACTGGAAATTGTACCCGGTGGGATCATCCATCTACTTCGTCAATCGCCAGCACCGGGGATATTGCATTACCCGGGAAAGTCAGATCATCCGGGTGGAAAAAAATGGCCACCCGCAATGGAAGTACACCTTGATCAACCACTCCGCAAAATCGCAAATTTGAAGGGTCTTTTTACTGCCAGATGAAACTCGGCGCCGGTCTGGTCGTTATATATACATCCGACGGGGGTTTGCAAACCCCCGGGCTTTAACTATACTTGTAAAAAATCAAAACCATGCTGGAACAGGAACTGGCTATCGCCCAACGAGACCTTGAAAAGAATGGATGGCTGGACATCGAAGTAGATCCTACCCTTGATCTGGTTGCCGAGATCAACCGGTTGAAAAAAGAGAAGAACGCCATTATTTTGGCCCATTATTACCAGGAATCGGAAATTCAGGACATTGCGGATTACATCGGAGACAGTTTGGGGCTTTCCCAAAAGGCAGCCAAAACCGAAGCCGACATCATTGTATTTGCCGGCGTACATTTCATGGCCGAAACCGCAAAGATGTTATCTCCGCAGAAGAAAGTATTGCTGCCGGACCTCAAGGCCGGTTGTTCCCTGGCAGACTCCTGCCCGCCGGCACTCTTCCGCAAATTCAAAGAAAAGTACCCGGATCACGTCGTGGTCTCTTACATCAACTGTACCGCTGAACTGAAGACGCTGACGGATGTCTGTTGTACCTCATCCAATGCCGTCCAGATCATCAACAGCATCCCGGAGGACAAGCCGATCATCTTTGCTCCGGATAAAAACCTTGGCGCTTACCTGAAGAAAAAGACCGGACGGGATATGATCCTCTGGAACGGTACCTGCATGGTCCATGAAATCTTTTCCCAGGAGAAGATCACCAAATTGCGCCAGCGCCATCCGGACGCCAAGTTCATCGCCCACCCGGAATGTGAAGCCGCCATCCTCGAACAAGCCGATTACATCGGTTCGACCAGTGGCCTGCTCAAATACACCAAAGAGAATCCCGCACAGGAATTTATCGTAGCGACCGAGGTCGGTATCATCCACCAGATGCAGAAGGCATCACCCCTGAAGACATTCATCCCGGCACCACCCAACAACCTATGCGCCTGTAATGAATGCCCACATATGAAGCGCAACACCATGGAGAAGCTCTACCTCTGCATGGAATTTGAACAACCGGAGATCATCCTGGAAGACTGGATCATCGAACAGGGACGGGCCAGCATCGACCGAATGCTGGAGGTGTCCGAACAAGCTGGTTTGAAACTGGCGGATTGATGGATATAGAAGGGCCAAAGGTGGCAGAGGTGGCAGAAGTGACAGACGAAGTGCCAACCACGCGATCGTCGGTTGGTGGTAGAGTTAAAACGACTGAGTAAATGCAATCGTCAGCTGGTGACAGAGGTGGCTGAGGGCCATAAAGAATATGTATCTTCGCAGGGTTAACCATAGACTATGGAATCCGGGGTACATCCTGCCTTGACTTACGATGCCTCTGCCTACTCGGCCGACCAGCTGATACACCTCTACCGGCAGCTTTTGCGTCCTCGACTCATTGAAGAGAAGATGCTCCTGCTCCTGCGCCAGGGAAAGATCTCCAAGTGGTTCTCCGGCATCGGACAGGAGGCCATTGCGGTAGGCTGTGCGGAGGCGTTACATGCCGATGAATACATCTTCACCTTGCACCGTAACCTGGGCGTATTTACCTCCCGGCAAGTGCCGTTGACCCCTTTGTTCAGTCAATGGCAAGGGAAAGCCACCGGCTTCACCAAAGGCCGGGACCGTTCCTTTCATTTTGGCATTCCGGACTACCACATCGTTGGTATGATCTCCCACCTGGGACCCCAGCTTTCCCTGGCTGATGGTGTCGCCATGGCCCATCGATTTAAAGGAGAAGCCAAGGTGTCGCTGGCATTTACCGGCGAAGGTGGAACCAGTGAGGGAGAATTTCACGAAGCACTCAACCTGGCCGCAGTCTGGGACCTTCCGGTGATCTTCATTATTGAAAACAATGGCTACGGTCTTTCGACGCCCACTTCCGAACAATTTCGCTGCAACCGGCTCGCCGATCGTGCCGCCGGCTACGGCATGGAAGGCATCACCATCGATGGCAACAACATCCTGGAGGTGCACCGGACCCTATCGCGCTATGCCATGGAAATGCGGGAAAATCCCCGTCCAGTCCTCATCGAATGCATGACTTTCCGTATGCGAGGCCATGAGGAAGCTTCCGGGACCAAATACGTACCTCCACACCTGCTCGAAGCCTGGTCTGCCAAGGATCCGGTGGAAAATTTTGAAAAATACTTGCTGGAATGTAATTGGATGACGGAAGCGGAAACGGAAAGCATTCGCTTGGAAATCAAACAGGAGATCCAGCAGGCCTGGGATCAAACAGAAATTCAACCGGAAGTGACGGCCAGGGAAACCGTGGAAGTTTCCGACGTATACCGCCCTTTCCATCCCATTCCCCATTTGCCCCAACCAGGAACGCCTTCTGATGAACTGCGTTTTGTCGATGCCGTCAAAGAAGGTTTACTGGAAGCAATGAAAAAACATCCCAATCTGGTTCTGATGGGTCAGGACATCGGTGCGTACGGGGGTGTCTTTAAGATTACCGAAGGTTTCGTGGATCGATTTGGAGAAATGCGGGTACGCAATACGCCCCTTTGTGAAAGTGCGGTGATCGGAGCAGCCCTGGGGGCCAGCCTCCATGGATTGAAGACCATGGTCGAGATGCAGTTCGCCGATTTTGTCAGTTGTGGCTTCAACCAGATCGTCAACAACCTGGCTAAATTGCATTACCGGTGGGAAGGGCTGGCCGATGTGGTCATCCGCATGCCAACCGGCGCCGGCACCGGAGCGGGGCCCTTCCACTCCCAAAGCAATGAAGCCTGGTTTTTTCATACGCCGGGACTGAAGATCGTCTATCCTGCTACCCCGGCCGATGCCAAGGGATTATTGCTTTCTGCATTCGAAGATCCCAATCCGGTCCTGTATTTCGAACATAAGGCATTGTACCGTAAGATCCGGGGTGATGTCCCCCAGGGATATTATACCATTCCCATTGGCCAGGCAAAAATTGTCCGTACCGGTAACCAGGCCACCATCGTAACCTATGGGGCAGGCGTACACTGGGCTTCGGAAGTAGTGGAAAATCTACAACTGGATGTAGAGATTATTGATTTGCGCACGCTGTTACCCCTTGATTTTGATACCATTGCGGAAAGTGTCCGTAAAAATCACCGGGTGTTGGTGTTGCATGAAGACACGCTAACGGGAGGCATTGGCGGTGAGATTGCTGCCCGCATCGGCGAGTCACTTTTTGCTGAATTGGACGCTCCGGTGATGCGGGTTGCCAGTTTGGATACGCCGGTGCCCTTTGCAGTTGCGTTGGAAAATGTATTTTTGGCCCGTCATCGATTGGAGGAATCCCTCCATCAATTGATAAACTATTAATTGCGATTATGAATTTGGAAAAGGTGGTTGCCGTCAGCGGATTGCCTGGTTTGTACAAGCTGGTTACGCCGCGTAACAATGGCCTGATCATCGAAGATTTTGATACCGGAAAGAAACGATTTATCTCCATCCGGCAGCATGTCTTCACCCCCCTCGCTTCCGTATCGATCTTTACCCAGGAAGATCCGGAAGAACTGAACACCTTGTTTGCCAACATGCAAGCCAAGGCTGGCGAACTGGACGCTGATGGGGCTTTGGACAATAACCAGGACCTGGCTGAATATTTTGGCGAGATCCTGCCCACCTACGACCGGGACCGGGTCCACATTGGTGACATGAAAAAAGTCGTGAAGTGGTATGTTTTTCTTCGGGACCACCACTTACTCCAGGGCGGGGACGAGGAAGAATAATCCGGTATGTACAAAGGCCAAAAAGTCGTTGTCGTTTTACCAGCCTACAATGCCGTCAAAACGCTGGAAAAAACTTACCGGGAAATCCCCATGGATCTCGTCGATGAGCTGATCCTGTGCGATGACTTCAGTACCGACGAAACCTCCGAGGAAGCGCGTCGTCTGGGCATTGACCATGTCATCCGTCATGAACAAAACAAAGGTTATGGCGGCAACCAAAAGACTTTATACCACGCAGCGCTTGACCTCGGCGCCGACATCGTCATCATGTTGCACCCGGACTATCAATACACCCCCAAATTGATCCCATCCATGGTCAACATCATTGGAGAAGATCTGTATCCGGTGGTGCTTGGTTCCAGGATACTGGGTAAGGGGGCTTTAAACGGAGGCATGCCTTATTACAAATACGTAGCCAACCGCTTTCTGACCTTATTTCAAAACATCCTGGTCAACCACAAACTCTCCGAATACCACACCGGGTACCGGGCTTTCCACGCCAAAGTGCTGCGGGGCATCAACTTCCAGCAAAATTCCGATGATTTTGTTTTTGACAATGAAATGCTTTCTCAGATCATCTACGCCGGATTTCCCATTGCCGAGATATCCTGTCCAACCAAATATTTCGAAGAAGCTTCCAGCATCAACTTCCGGCGCAGCGTCAAATACGGATTGGGCGTGATGCGGGTTTCATTTACCCATTTTTTGAATAAAATTGGCCTGATGAAGTCAGAGAGGTATAAGAAGAGGTAGCAGAGGTAGCAGAAGTAGGAGGCACTAACATCTTTAGTTTTTACTGAACTTTCCTGATACAGTCGTATTATCCACCCCAGAAAATGCCTGCCAAAAATAAATTTGTCCTAAAGGCAGTTCCGATACATCAAATTCAGTCGCTTTGCTACTCGATTTTAATAATCTTCCTTGTAGATCATAAATACGCAAGGATTGCCACGGTGTACCATCGTGCGAGATCAACACTTGCTGGGCTGAGCCATACTCAATGGTAAAATCGAAAGAGCGAGCCAAATCCTCACGAACTGCTGGTTGATCTAACAGGATGAGGTAGATCACTTTCACCGGTTCCCCCTGGCGATTCAGGAATGATACCTCGGAAGTTCGCGATGGCAGGTTGGTCAGGACAAGTGACCCATGTTTACCTAATTCATATTTTACGGGATCGATTATTTCTTCTACACCAAATGCATAATCAAAAGGATCAGTGACGGCATGCCAATCGGTGATGTAGCTACTGCGAATACAGCTATCTGCAAAAACCAAACTGTCCCAAGTAACACGTACCGGCCAAGCGTCCGTTTTAATCTCAATCCGAAAATAGTCCCAGTATGGATAATCGGGAAAGATTCCCAAGGAACAGTCACCCTGTTGAATTTTCAATTTTGTTTCCCAACCATAGGCGGTGGTATCGATAATACCAGGATGTATTCGCACATTTACATCGCGGGTTATCCGTACTTCTAAATCATTTGATTTTGGGGAATCAATTAAATTTATTTCAGAAAAATACTCTGTCAACTGCTCTGAGTTGCCATTGGGATCAAAGCCAATCCAGACGGTATCCCGATGTTCCAACGAATCCTGAAAATAAAAAGGCGTAATAAAATTTTGAGCCGAAAGGCAGGCATGCCAGATCAATCCAAGCAGCAGTAGAATATGGGTGTTCATTACAAATTTCCATTTACACCTAATTTACCTCTTTGTAAATCAAGGCGTTAAACTTTAACACTTCAGAATCAATCGTCAGTTACTTTTGTACCCTTTGCCCCTTCTGCTACCTCTCCATCAATCCGGCTCGAAGCCCAATACGATACTGAACTTACCGAACTCGGTCCATTTGGCACCCTGGGTGATCAGGCTTGGTTTGTCCCAGCCGAAACCGTAGTCAAATCCCAGCAGACCAAACATCGGCAGGAAGACACGCAGACCCAATCCGCTGGAGCGGCGCAAATCGAACGGCCGGTAATTCTTTCCTCCCAGCCAGCTGTTACCGCCATCCAGAAAGGCCAAAACGAAGATGGTTGAGTTTTGTTCGAGGGAAATGGGGTAGCGTAATTCCAGAGAATATTTGTTAAAGATGTTACCTCCCCCGATGCTGTTGCTGTTGACGGCGATGTCACTGACTTCGTAGCCACGGAGTGAAAGAATGTCTTTACCCTGGATACCGATGGTTTGATTGGACAAACCGTCACCCCCCAATTCAAAACGCTCAAAGGGAGAAATACCCACTTCTTTGTTGTAGTATCCGAGGAAACCCATTTTCGCACTGGCTTTGAAAACCAGTTTTCCCACCAGAGTGGCATACCATTCGGCGTCGATCCTCCATTTGTGGTATTCCAGCCAGTGGAAACGGTCCTGGATGGAAATGTCGCCGTTGTAGTTCAGCTTATTAAAAAACGAATACGGCGGCGTCAGTTGAGCCGTCACCGAGATCCGTGAACCGGACCGCGGGAAGGTCGGTTCGAAGATCGTACTGCGTGCCAGATTGAGTCGCAACGAGAAGTTGTTAAAACGTCCGTTGGATACTCCCTGGCCATTGTAATAGAATCCACCGTAGGCATAATCCTGCAGGACGATGTTTTCAATGTTCATCGTAGCGCTGAGGATGAAAAAGTCATCGGGCCACTTCAACTGAGTTCCTAAACCGGTATAGATGGAGCCGATGGCCAATACTCCCTGACTGAATAAGGACCGGTCAAATTTGGAGTACTGCGCGCCCAGACTGAATGAATTGGCTTTCTTGCCACCCAGCCAGGGCTCGGTAAAGTTGAAATTATAGGATTGGTAGAACCGGCTATTGGTCTGCGCCCGGATGCTCAATTTCTGGCCGTCTCCTTTGGGAAGCGGGTGCCAGGCTTTGCGATTGGTGACATTGCGCAATGAAAAGTTGTTGAACTGGAAGCCCAACGTACCGATGACGCCGGAATATCCACCCCAACCCGCGGACAATTCAAGCTGGTCGGAAGGTTTTTCTTCCAGGACATATTCAATATCCACGGTACCCCGTTCCTGATTGATGGGTGTGTTCATAGCCATTTTCTCCGGGTCAAAGAATCCCAGGGCAATGATCTGGCGCTGGGAACGCACGATGTCGGAACGGCTGAACTTATTTCCGGGCCGGGTTAACACCTCCCGGCGGATGACATGTTCGTGGGTGATGGTGTTACCACGGATATCGACTTTATCGATCGTAGCCTGAGGCCCTTCCAGGATGCGCATTTCAATGTCGATGGAGTCACCGTCAATCGCCACTTCAACCGGGTCAACGCGGAAAAATAAATAACCGTCATCCAGGTAAAGGGAGCTGACGTCGCGGCCATCGGGGCTGTAGTGCAGGCGTTGATCCAGTAATTCTTTATTGTAGACATCGCCTTTCTCGATTCCCAGATAGCTCGATAGTACTTTATTGTCGTGAATGGTGTTTCCTTTCCAGGTGATGTTGCGGAAGAAGTATTGGGTGCCTTCCTCCAGGTTGATGCGAATCATCAATTCCCCATCGTCATTGCGCCAGATGGTGTCTCCGGAAATCAGGGCATCGCGGTACCCGATGGTGTTGTAATAATCAATGATGGCCGTCTTGTCTTCATCGTACTCTTTGGATACCAGCCGGGACTTGGCAAAAATCTTGGATTTGCGGTGGATGTTTTTCATTTTCCGCCGCAGTTTGCTGGATTTCACTTCTTCGTTACCAACAAATTGGATGTCCTTAATCTTCACCTTGTCCTTGGTCTGGACATTGAAGGTCAGGGCAATGCTGTTGGTTTTTTCATTATCCATCGCTTCTGCCACCGAAACTTCCACATCCAGAAAACCCTTCTCCCGGTAGTATTTTTTGATGGCGTTGATGGCATTCTGTTTGGTGTTGGTGGTCACACTGCTTCCTTTGATCAGGAAGGGCTCCAGTTTCTCGTTGAGGGATTCGGTCTGCCCTTTGCGAACACCGGTAAAATTGTATTTCGACAGGCGGGGCCGTTCCTGTACTTCGATGGTCAGGTAAACCACATCACCGATTTGCTTGGACTTGAGGATGCGCACCTGGGTGAACAGGCCCAATTTGTACAACTTGGTGATGGCTTTGGAAAATCGATCGCCCGGTATGGTGATGCGATCGCCCACCTTCAGTCCGCTCAGGCTGACGATGGCATTCTCGTCGGTAAAACTAGCTCCGAGAACACTGACCTCACCAATTTCGTATTCCTGGTACGAATCGTACGATATCACGGGCAGGCTGTCGGTGGATTGGCCAAATGCCGTGTAACCCGACAACAAGAATAAGTATATAAAGAGATGCTTAAAATTCATACGAAGATGCTCTAAAGCGATTAAGCTTTTGGAAAAACGAAGCAAAGGTAACGTCTGTGACGCATTTACCCTAAATTCTTCATTTTTAAAAGATTCTTAACAGGAGTGGCAGGCTTGAATCCTGAAGTCACCCATTGAACCGATGCCGATTACTCCTTCAAAACAGGACGCCTTACCCTATTACGCCAATTGTTCGCTGATTTTGCCGAACCGGCGTTCACGTTGCTGGTAGGCGACCAGAGCCTGGTAGAGATGCTCTTTCCTGAAATCCGGCCAGAGGACTGAGGTAAAGTATAATTCGGAATAGGCCAGTTGATAACAGAGGAAATTACTGGTACGCTGCTCTCCCGAGGTCCGGATCATAAACTCAGGATCCGGAATATGGTGGGTGGCGAGGTGGGATTGAAACTGTTTTTCGTCCAGCTTGTCCGGATCCAATTCCCCCGCTGCGACGGCCCGTGCGATGTTGCGCGCGGCTTGAACGATGTCCCAGCGACCACTGTAATTCAACGCCAGAATCAGCGTCATCCGGTTATTGTCCCTGGTCTTCTCTATGGCCTCCAAAAGGGCCCGGTGGGTATGCTGCGGGAGGGCGTTCAGGTCACCAATGGCATCAAGACGGATGTTATTGTCCATGAGGGTGTGGACTTCTTTGGACAATGTCTCCACCAGCAAATGCAACAGGGCATTTACTTCCAGTTGCGGGCGATTCCAATTCTCAGTGGAAAAGGCATAGAGGGTAAGGTAGGGTATCCCCAACTCGGCAGCTGCCTCGGTTGTCTCGCGTACGGCCTTCACCCCATTGCGATGCCCAAAGACACGAGGCTTGTTGTGTTGCTTGGCCCAGCGACCATTTCCATCCATAATGATGGCTACATGGCGGGGTAATTTTTCCGGTATGATCAGACTCTTGTAATCCATCCGGGTTATTTGACTTTCAAAGGTAATAAATTGAGGCGCGAAAATCAGGAGATTACCGGAAACAAAAAAGGTGTACAGCAAGCTGCACACCTTTAATAGTTCTCGAGTTGATCGGTGCGGTTTATTTTACCGGCATCAACTGGGCAACCAGATCAGACCAGTTTTTATGCGTGCTGGAAACATCTGATTTAATGGTTTCCAGTTTTTCTTTCCATGCGCTGATGTTAGCGGTAGCATCCGAAACCATGGTCGTCAGGTCTGCAATTTGAGTCGATGCATCCGAACTCAATTTACCTTCAGCCAAACCGTCTCTCAAAGTGGTCAGTTCAGCCGATTTTTCTTGCCAGTTGGTCACGAAATCATTGACTTCGGTGCTCAATTTGTCAAATCCCTGACCGCTGTTTTGGAATGCACTTTCAGCTTCCATGATTTGAGTTTTGGCGTCTTCCGGCAATGCCTCAACCGTAGATTCTTCCAGAGTCATGCTGGAAACCATCTGAGCCCAGGAAGTTTTCTCCTGTGCTACCTGGCTAGCCAGATCATTGACCGATGTAGTAGCCTCATCCCATTGTGAAGCTAACGATTCAATACTTCCCCGGTATTGCTCAACAGAATTGCAAGCAAACAATACCAGACCAAATGCAAAAACAACAAGCTTTTTCATAGTTTAAAAAGGATTTAAAAGTTAAGGTCGAAGTGTCTTCGATAAACGTCTTATAATTCAGCGTAAAAAAGAAAGTGCGTCTTGGAGAGATGGTTCGTATATCCTTGGAAATATCTCTTAAAACGGCGTTCTTTCTGTTTTTCGTATAATCAGACGTGAAATTTATCCACGGTCACCTTTTTTACGAAAAAATATTTTTCAGAATTAGCAGGATGTTCCCCACCATGCGACAAGGTGAAAAGGGTTAATATGCATCGCATCAAACCGTAAATAGCAATTGAAATTTACTCCGGAAACGGATGGCTTGAACCGTTATTTGACCACTTTGACTGCCATATCGATCACCACATCATCAAAGAGATCAATTGGCTCACCGGCTACCTTTTGCTCAACCGTCAGGCTGTCCGCCAACGTTTCATTGCAAATGTATCTGGAGAATTCTTGGACAGCATCGCGGATGACTTCATGATCACTGATCCGGACTTCGATCCGGTCGGTAACATTGAAATCCTGTTGTTTACGTATATTCTGAATACGGTTGATCAACTCACGCGCCGTTCCTTCTGC
>JAGQXC010000020.1 GCA_020436785.1 Saprospiraceae bacterium
CTTCGTATCAGCTTTCCAATGACCGCAGTTTCACCGAAATCCACGAACTGGACATTGGTGATGAACGGCTGATCCAATTGACCACGAACGATGGTCTGGAGTGGATATGCTACGCCGACGACATTCCGGAATTACTGGGGATGGAACCACCGGCCACGCGGTCCGGAGGACGAATGCGGATCGAACTGCCGGTTCAGCTTACGGTCCAAACCGACCGGGGAACCAGACAGGGTAGCGGATTTGAATTTATCCGGCTGGATATCATCAAGGGCGACCCGGTTGAAAAAGTTGCCCAAAAGCTCGCCGAACTGATCGATAAAAAAGCCATGAAAGATCCGGGCCTTAAAATGGTTTCCCGGGATTTCCAGGTGCAACCTGCCGGTAATGTGTCGGCCCAGGCGCATTATTTGTTGATGTTGCATGGCACCTTTGCCTCTACCGTGGGTTCTTTTGACAAATTTCCTTCCGACCGGTGGCATGACATTTACGATCATTTCAACGGCCAGGTTCTGGGTTGGGATCATTTCACGGTCAAACATTCACCCTATAAAAATGTGCTGGATCTGCTGGAGCTCTTTCCGGAAGAACTTCAACTGACATTGGTCAGTGCATCACGTGGTGGACTGCTTGCCGATGTATTGGCGCGGTGTGATCATCGCAATCCCATCGTGGGTTTTACCGATGATGAAATCCAGATCATCGCTGCCGATGCGGCCGAGCAGGCAGAAGAAATGCGCCAGATCAATCGTCTGGCCAATGTGAAACGGATTGAGATCCACCGAGTCATCCGGGTAGCCAGCCCGGCTGCCGGAACCATCCTGCTGGATCGCCGCCTGGATCACTTTTTACATGGTCTGCTTAATCTGATTCAGACCGCACTAGGCAGCAAAGTGAATCTGCTTTACGATGTGGTTAAATCTTTCTTGTTGGCCGTGGTTAAAGAACGATTCCATGCCCGTTCCTTTCCGGGTTTATGGGCCATGGTTCCGGAGACGACCTACCAGCAGGTCAATAACAATGATTTTCAGCTGAGCAGCCCCTTGTACGCCGTTGCCGGTGACGCGGAAGTGGGTCACGGAATCTGGAATTCCCTGAAGGTGATCCTCACCAATCTCTATTACCGCGAAGCCAATGACTTTGTGGTGAATACACGGGCGATGACCCAGGGATTGCTGAACCGCAGTGAGCGGTATTTTATCCGGGTTGAAGAGGCAGGCATTAACCATTTTGCTTATTTTCATTTCCCGACATCAAGTGTAGCCATTGCCGGAGCTTTGACAGCCACCCAACCGTCCGTGCAGGGATTTACGGCCATTCTGGATACTTCATTGGGTCGTGGTGTTGCCCTGGCACTCTTCAATATGGGAGCTTTGGTGTCTGACCATGTGACCGGCAAGCGGCCGATTGTCGTCCTTTTACCCGGCATCATGGGCTCAAACCTCTACCACGGAGACGATTGCATCTGGCTGGACTTTCCCGAGTTGAACAAAGGGGGTATACTCAAATACCTGAAAATTGACGGGGCAGGTATCGCCGCCAAATCCGTTGTGCAAAAATATTACCACCGGTTCAAAGAGGACTTGATCTCCGAATACGATGTGGTCATCCTTCCTTTCGATTGGCGGCTTGCTGTCGATGACATTGCCAGCGAGGTCAATAAAAAGATGGAGTCGTTGCTGGTCCATCAACAACCGGTGTACCTGGTCTCACATTCCATGGGTGGACTGGTTGCCCGGGCATGGAAACAACAGTTTCCGGCGACCTGGCAGGCATTCACGGCATTGCCACGGGCGAAGTGGATCATGCTGGGCACTCCCTGGCTGGGGTCTTACCTGATCATGGAAGTACTTACCGGTCACTCACGGCGACTAAGACAGCTTAGTTTTTTGGATTTCAAGCACTCCAAAAAAACGTTGCTGGATGTGTTCAACCGGTATCCGGGCATATTTGACCTGTTGCCGGTCAATGAAGAACCGATGGAGCAGAGCACCTTCTGGAAAGACATTCTGAATCACGTTGACGAAGATATCAACCCGCCGCCCGCTGCCTCCCTGCACCATTTCAATCATTTCAAGCAGGCCACCCTCGGCCAGTCAGAAATTAGTGGTAACGACCGCAATTTCATCTACTACATTGCCGGACAAAGTGATTCAACCACCAATGGATATCAGATTGCGGAATCGTTTTTCCGTGGAAAGTACCTGCGCTACACCAGTACCCGGGAGGGGGATGGCAGCGTTACCTGGTCCTCGGGAATACCGGCTGGGTTAAAACCGGAACACCTCTATTATTCTTCCATAGAGCATGGCAACCTGGCCAATGCCCCGGAGGTGATTACGGCCTTGAAAGAACTTTTTCGCCAGGGGGCCACGCTTAAATTGAGCAATTCCAAACCAGCGGTCACAGCACGGGGGACCGGTATTTCCGCACCTGCAGATATGGTCCCTATGGCTCCGGACTATTACAACCCGGATGTAATCACCGACAATCTATTTGGCATCACCACCCGGGATCGAAGTCAGCAAGTACCCGAAACGCCAATCCGCGTCGAGGTGTTCAATGGCGATCTGAAATGGTCGAGGTTCCCGGTCATGATCGGTCATTTTCAGAGCGACGGAATTGTCAGCGCCGAACGTACCCTGGATACTTATTTGGGAGGAAAGTTGTTCGAGCATAAACAGATCGGCTTTTATCCGGGAGATATTGGTGATTCGGTAATCATTTTTGATGAAAATCAAACCCCTACCGGTGCCGTAGTTATCGGACTGGGTAACAAGGACGTGCTGACCGGCTATGAATTGGCCAATTCGGTGGAGAAGGCCGTATTGCGTTATGCACTTTTCTTCCGTGACACGCAGCCGGGAAAGGAGACGCCGGCGAGGCAAGGTATCTCCACGTTACTGGTAGGTAGTGCTTATGGCCGACTGCCGATGGCTGAATCGGTCAGGAGCATCATCATCGGTGTCCAGCGGGCAAACAAAATTATCCTGGGAATGGGAAGCGATCTGCAACCCATCACCACCCTGGAGTTTGTCGATTATTATCAGGATAACGCCTATGAATGTTATAAAATATTACGGCAGCTGAAGGAGGATAAAAACACGATTTCCATTGAGCTTCGGGAAGAAATTGAACGTGGTTTTGGCAACCGCAGTCGCTTACTCCGGGAAGAATCCCGCAGTTGGTGGCAATCCATGACCAC
>JAGQXC010000269.1 GCA_020436785.1 Saprospiraceae bacterium
AGCATTCTGGCCGAAATTCCATTCTTTAAAATGTTGACGGATATAGGGGATCCAAAAGTCTTCAAATTCATACTTGTCGTCATCGATTTCATTACGTACTTCAACCTGATTTTTACCATAGTAAGTGGTTAAGGCATTTCTCAATGTTTCATCGTTCATATTGCTTAAGCCAATTTCTTTCAACAGGTCAAATCCATTGCGGATTAAAGTGACTTCGCGTTTCAGTTCAACCCGTCCCAGATCCCGGTATTCGTTTTCAGTAAACGATTGCTTTTTTTCCAGTACGTGAATAATCCGTTTTTGTGCTGCCAGGTCAAGTTTCTGCAACTTGATGTTTTGATTCAATTCAATGGTATCTTTGATTAAATCTTCTTTTACCTCATTCAGTGCCGAGATCATTCTGGCATTTAATTTCCGGGTTTCATTCCAGTTATTGATCTGCATGGCGACGAGGATGCCGATAACGACCAGAAGGATCTCACCCAATGCATAGGCCAGGTATTTGCGCAGGCTGCCGGAATCGAGCAATTGCCGACGGATGGTACGGATGAAATGAATCATTAATGCTCTATTTTTTTAAATGCGTAAGTGTCCTCGCTCAAATTAAGCACGATGTGGTATTTCCCCGGCTCTACGGGTATGTCATGGCCAAACATGACCGTATTTCCCGAAGGGAATCCCTGGCCTCCCCAGTTCTGATTCCAGCTGTTACGGGTACGGAATTTGACCGTTCCATTTCCCAGCTCGACATCCATCTCCCAGATGCCTTTTTGGGGATTGGCAAGTTGCATCGGGATCGATCGGGTGTAAGCGGTAGGTAAAGCACTTCCAATGATGCCCACATCATCATATCGCAGCCGAATGTCCGGATAATAGTTACGGATGGCGGCCAGGATGGAGCGGCCGTCCTCCTGCTGATTGGCAAATGAAGCTACGTTGTAGCTCTGTTTCAGAATTTTTAATGCACGCAATCCGGTTTTGAACGGATGGGAGTTTAAGAGTGCCCGGATGGTATTGATGTTTTCCTGCGTGTAAAAGGTGGTATCCACCTGTTCAAAATGACCCAGTGCGGAATAAGAAAATGAGAGGGGATACCGTGGAATTCCGGCCGCCTCCAGCATCGGGCTGATGGCAATGTGTTGCCATTGCTCATCTTTTTCAAAATCCCAAACCTGGCTGTTGATGTAGGTGGCTATTTGTTTGGCCAATTCATTTTGCCGGCTGTTGTTGGGATTAAACTCCAGGGCTGACAGGTAATAGTCGGTTTCCGAACTGAAAGATCGTGGCCGGGTATCCAGGTAATACAGGATAAAAGGTAATTGTTCCGGACGAAAATGCTCCGGCTCCGTCAGAAGCTGGTCGATCCAGTCAATTTGTTCTTGCTGGTAAATGGAAAAGCTGTGGATAAGATCTACGTCCTCTTTGATGGACGTATAAAGTTGCTCCAGCGTCACCAGGAACCGCTGTTCCTGTTTGCGCCTTTCATTCCAATTGTTGATCTGCAGTGCAATCAGGATGCCGATGACCACCAGGATGATTTCCCCGATGGCATACCCTAAATATTGACGGAATTTGCCGGTATGAAAAAAGTACTGACGAAGTGAATGGAAGATTCTAAGCATTATTTCCGGAGCTCTAGATCGATTTCATGAATGAGATTTTCACTATAAGCTATCACATTTTTACGCAATCGTATACTTTCAATGCGTAACAATTTCCAGAAGCTGAGAAAACCATATAAATCGGTTGATTGCTGGAGTTCACGGACATTAAGCGGTTTCGCTCTTCCTAAATTAACCGGTTGTCCAACAGTAAGTTTATATTGATAGCTGAATTTCGTTTGCGTCATCATCGCCGCCGCCTGAGCATTATTTTCCGAGGATCGGATGATTTCTGCCAATTCGCTGTAACTTATTTCAAACAGATTGATAATGCTGCTGCGCAATGGTTTGGAGCGGATAAGCTCTACACCTTGTGATTTTAAGTTTTCATAACCGGAAATTTTCCAACTTGCGCTAGGCCACCATATCGCATTGTGGAAGTGAATATCCAGTGAATCAGCATAGTTTTTTTCTTCAAAAAACTGGCGGGAAATAATATCCACGGATCGGATGACAGCATATTCTGCTTCGATTTCTTCCTGGGCTTTTTGAATATTAAACGATAGATTTTCGCGTATTTCAATCAGGATGTCGTGACTCTTTTGCAAGTCCTTTCTGTCTTCATTCCAGTTGTTGATCTGCAGGGCGATCAGGATGCCGATAACTACCAGGATGATTTCGCCTGTAGCATAAACCAGGTATTTTCGCAGACTGCCTGATTCGATTAGGCGGCGGCGGATGTTGCGGAAGAGTTTGATCAT
>JAGQXC010000270.1 GCA_020436785.1 Saprospiraceae bacterium
TAGAACCGCGTTTGCTTCTTCAATGGCAACCGTCAACCCAGTGGCAATGGAGCCTGGCAGGAGGGAGGTATAGCCAGAATCTCATCTCTGCACGTTCCAACCAGGATGTGGTTCACTTTTACCAGGTGTTTATTACCGGACCGGAAGGTCTCCTTTACAACCATTCGGGAAGTGCCACAAAGTACAATGTTCAGACATCCTGGCATCTTGGATCGGGGATTCAATGGCGCAATCAGGGATTTTCGCTCAAAGCCGAAGCATACTTGAAATGGTTTGATCAATTGATTGAAATCAACCGGGAAAAACTGAAATCATCGGACCCTGATTTTGTCACCGAAACTGGCCGCAGTTACGGAGTTTCGTTCGCTGCTGAATGGGCCAATTCCGATTGGCTATTAGGGGGACATTATACGTATGCACATGCCGACCGCACCATTGATGGTACCTGGCTGCCCGCAATCTTCGATCGGAAGCATCAGATGAATATTCAGGGACGATGGTCGCCTGGAAACCAGGGTTGGTCTTTTTCCATCCGGGGCCAGGTAGGAAGTGGGTTCCCTTTTACCCGCACTGCCGGATTTTATCCTGTCCTGAACTGGGATGATGGTTTGTTGACGGATGTTATTGGTGGAAAGAATGATGTGGGCGTGTTGTATGAAAGCCCTCTGTTTCAGGGACGGTTGCCTGATTATCTGCGGTGGGATGCCCAAATAGGCAAATCCTGGACGTTTGATGGGGGTAAAGAACTGGAAGTTTCCCTGTCATGCATTAATCTTCTAAACCGCAAGAACATCTTCTATTTCGATCGCATCCAATATCAGCGGGTGGATCAACTGCCTTTTCTACCTTTGCTGGTAATCCAACTGCATTGGTAATCCTTGGGATCAATTGAATGGTATGAAAAATATGCAAAAAGGTTGTCTGCTCATCGTCCTGCTTCTTATCGGGGCTTGTCAATCGGATTCCAGCCAGGACGAAAGTCAGGCGACGGAAACTCAAACGACTGTTTTACGCATTCCAACCGCACAGGATGCTCCTGATCTTGTCGAAGGTGAACTGTTTCACGATGTCGAAATGGCACACCTCTATCCGGATTCCAAAACATTCGCCGACGCCACTCCCAAGGAAGGCATTTCGGAAATTGTAGCTCAATATCAAAAAGCAGGACCACTGACGGGTACGGAATTGCAGTCTTTTGTTGAAAGCCATTTCACTTTGCCATCCAGTGAGCCTTCCAACTATCAATCCGACCGTGGCCAGGACCTGGAAGAGCACTTGAAAGGACTGTGGCCATTACTTACCCGGCAACCTGAACCACAAAAAGAGGGATCACTGATTGCATTGCCAAATCCTTACGTGGTACCCGGCGGCCGGTTCAGAGAGATCTATTATTGGGATAGTTATTTTACCATGTTAGGACTTTCGGTCTCGGATCAATGGGACCTGATCCGGAATATGATTGATAATTTTGCCTATCTGATCGATACCTATGGCTTCATTCCGAACGGGAGCAGGACGTATTTTCTAACCCGTTCGCAACCACCATTTTTCTCATTAATGGTTTCTCTGTTAGCCTCTAAAGATGGCCCCGGAGTCTATAAAAAGTACTATCAAGCCCTGTTAAAAGAATATCTCTTCTGGACGGATGGTATCGATCAGATACCCAACCCCTTGATGTCACACCGCCGGGTGGTCCGTGCTCACAATATGAGTGTACTTAATCGCTATTGGGATGACAGTCCTCGACCTCGTCCGGAATCTTACCGGGAAGACGTCGAATTGGCCGGCGGAACATCGGACACGGTTCTTTTCCGCAACATCCGCGCCGCCTGTGAGTCCGGTTGGGACTTTAGTTCCCGTTGGATGGAGGACGGCAAACGCGGTTTGGCGGATCTGATCACCACGGAGATCATTCCGGTCGATCTTAACGCCTTGCTGTATCACCTGGAAAAAACGTTGTCCTTGGGTGCCGAGCAGTTGGGTGATCCGGAGGCCGTGGAATATTACCAACAGCGGATGAACTACCGTAAGGAGGAATTGGAAAAATTGTGCTGGAATGAGATCAACGGTTTTTACATTGATTACCGGTGGACAGAAAGAAAGCCTAGTGGATCGCCTTCTCTGGCCGGTGTTTTTCCACTTTATATGGGCATGGCCACCCAGGATGAAGCCGAGCGTACGGCCAAGTTTCTGGAAAGGCTATTTTTGAAACCCGGTGGTTTGGTGACCACACTGTTCAATACGGGCCAGCAATGGGATTCGCCGAATGGGTGGGCGCCGTTGCAGTGGATGGCAATCGTCGGATTGCGCAAATACAACCTGGATGATCTGGCCGATGCCATCAAAGAACGGTGGATGCGCGTCAATCAGGATGTCTATCGAAACACAGGCAAAATGACTGAGAAATACCTGGTGACTGATCTGAATAATGACCAGGCGGGCGGAGGAGAATATCCCAATCAGGACGGCTTCGGGTGGACCAACGGTGTTTGGCTAGCCTTACAGGCGGATCTGGATATTCGCTGGGGATCGGTCGAAGGACCTCAATAAATCCATCAACGGATGAGTATGACGGTGCCTTGTTTTTGTTCTGTCGATCCATCCAAAAGCGAAACCTTGATCAAATAGACATAGGTATCGGAAGGTGCTTTTTGCCCACCCTGGTTACCATCCCATCCTTCCGGATTGGTGTTGTCGTAAACCAGTTGGCCAAATCGATTGAAGATGGAAAACTGTTCCAATTCGGCTCCTTCCAGGATCGGTTTAAAGTAATCATTTAAACCATCGCCATCGGGTGTAAATGCGTTGGGTACCTTGAGGGAATAACTCGGTACCTGCCATTGGATGGTGATTATGGCAGCGCCTATGCAACCATTGCCGTCAATATAACTGACCGAGTAGGTATTGGTGGATTCTTTATCCTCGCTAACCGTAATGGAGGTACCGGAGCCAACATTCTGATTCCCCTGTTTCCATTGAAAATCGGTCGCCAGAGGGTCGCTGGTTGAGACCTGGAGTGTAACTTCCGTTTTAACATTGACAATTTGGGCGGGGTCGGCAAAAATAGCTGCTTGAGATGGCTGAAAGGTATTCATATTCGCACTCCCGCTTTGCGGACAGCCCAGTTTGGTCCCTTTGATGGATGCATTAATGGCCATGTCAACAACATATTTAGGCCTATCGCACTGCTTGCAAAGGTTGACCGGTTCACCGCTCCATTCATTTTTACCGATCATGAAATCCGGATCATTAAGTTCCGGTGCCGAGAGCTGTACCATCTCACCGGGGCATACAACTGTATCCATGGGAAAGATGTCGATGATGGTGTCAATGGAAGGGATCTCTAAAAAGTCTTCCTGAACGCAAGCGTGGTTGACTGTCTTGCGGGTATAAGTAATGGTGTCGGGTTGAGCGATAAGCCTCAAATTCAAAAACATATTTTCTTCCATCACAATACCCTGATCCGGAGACCAGGTAAATTCAATGTCCGGAAAATGAGACTGATCGTATGAAGGTGAGATCAATACGATGTCATCCCCTTCGCAATAGGGGGACTTGGGCGGGAAAGCCCAGATGGTATCAATTTTTGGTAAGGAGTCCACCCTTACATAAATCGAATCATAAGCGACACACCCGGTTTCGGCGGACTCGATTTTCAGAATATAGGTTGTGGAAACTTCCGGTGAAAAACGGATTGAACTACGGCCATTATAGACCACGGATGAATCGCTGGGAGATACCGTGATGTTCAGGTTAAAGTCTGAAGCATTCAGGTTCACTACGCGTTCATCACCCAGGCAGATTTCAACCGTATCTTCCGCATTCAGATTGATGTCAATCGGTTTGATGTTAATCGTAACGCTCGCTGTATCGGCACAATATCCGCGTGCAGACGTCGAGATAACCTGGTAGGTGGTGGTGTCTTCTGGTCGCGCTACCGGGCTTGCGGAAGTGAAATCATCGAGGTAGGTACCGGGTGTCCATTCGTAATTGGTGGTTTTATCCAGCGTCGGATAAGCCAGCAAATAGGCATCACCCTGGCAAATACTGGTATCCTCTCCGGTCAGCAAGGCAGCCGAAAAGGGATCTACGCGGATCGGGACCGTATCGGAAATGATGCAGTTATCCAGGGTAATTTTTGCCACGTAATTTACATCCTGTGTGGGTGTAGAGGTTGTCTCCAGGGCCAGTGGATCGTCAATTCCATCTGCGGGTGCCCAGGAAAAAGGTAAGCTTGCGTCGGAGGTAGTAGCTTTTAAACGCACGGAAGTCCCCTCACAAATTTCGGTGGGATCCAGGGCCTCAGCGGATAGCGTTGCATTAACCACGGTCAGGACGACGGTATCGAAAGAGATGCAGGTCCCTGTCGTCCCGGTGACCACCACCGATGTGGTTTGATCGACCGTAGCCACGACCTGATCCAGATTTGCCTCAGGAAATACAGTCGGTGGGGACCATTGATAAGCGGCGGAATTTTGGGCCGAAAGGGTAACCGGCTGACCTGGACAAACCGAAAGTTCATCTCCCTGATCGATGGCTACCTTCAGATCAGCAACTTCAATCATCGGTATGGTTAATTGTTGAAGGGTATTGCCGTTGAGACTAAATACCAGGATGATTTGTTCCTGTTCAATAGCTTCATCCGGGATGCCCACCAGGGTAAAACATTTTTCACCTTCGCCGGGTATAAACGTAATGCGATCCGGTAAACTGGTGGTATAATCTGAGATATTGGTGGCTGATCCTCCAAAAGCAACATCAACGGAAATCGGTTCGGTAATGTCAGAAGTAATTGTCAGACAGACGGAGTCAGGCATGGTGGAACACCCCTCGGTCAGTCCATTTAATCCGATTGCCGAAAAGTAACGAACAGCCAGGTCCTGGCTGGACAGGTTAAGGCTGAAGCACAGTAAGATACCTAGAGGGAGGATGTATGGCTTCATATGGTTCAGATTATTGCGTGCATTCAAAAAATTGGAGCGTAATATAGAACTAAAACGTAAGATATGAACAATTATTGACATGCCTTAACGGCTTCCGCCACCTGTTGTTCGCTGACAAATTGTGGGTTATCTGTCCATCGTTTTTTAACGTAATTGATCACATTGGCTATCTGTGCATTGGATAATGACTTAAAAGAAGGCATGGCTACGAATGACTGAGTCGTATCCGCGGGCTGGCGCCCCTGATAGAGCAGGCATGCCATTTCCGTAAACTGGCCATAGATCACCGGGGATTGATTGATGGCAGGGATGATTCCACGGAGACCGCTGCCGTCAGCCATATGACAATTGACGCAGTGGGTTTCAAACAAGGTCTTCCCTTCGTCCGGAATACCACAATACAAACCCATCCAGGCAGAAAGAAGGAGGATTCCTGCAACAGGAAGGATTTTACTTGCCTCCCTCATCCAGTAACCATTGGACATCTTCCATAAAACGGTCAACTTCTTTGGGATCGGTCCCATTGCAGAACGAACGAACATGCGCATTTTTATCAACCAGGATCAGGCGTCCACTGTGATCGAATCCTCCTGGTGCGTCCGGGTCTTCCAGCACGATGCTTACATAGTCTTTTGATATGGCATGCAGTTCATCCTTGGATCCGGTGAGGAATATCCATCGTTGTGGATCCGCACCGAGATTTTGAGCGTAGAGATGCAACCGTTCCGGGGTGTCTCGTTTGGGGTCGATGGTAAAGGATACCA
>JAGQXC010000271.1 GCA_020436785.1 Saprospiraceae bacterium
AGGGTTTTCACTGGTGTTTGCCCAGCCCAATGGGGGTACAAGGTGTTCCATTCATCCCGCTCGAGCGGTGGGACCCATAGCGCATTGTTTCTGAAAAGCAGTTGCGGCCACCGGATAAAGGTTTTTAATTCCCGCCTGGACTGAACGCTGCGTACGATGTATTTCATATTGGTTCGTATGACCAGGCAAAATTACCGTATTAAGCGTGCACGGTCTTGTTTGATGCGATGATCTTACTTATCCACTCGACGAAATGGGACAGATCGATGTACCTTTGTCAACCGAAGAGGTTACCGCATATGAAAAATTGGTTTTTAGCTGCCCTTGGTTTGATGTTAACTTGGATGGTCTCGGCCCAGGAAATGCGGATCATGACATTCAACATCCGGTTTGACTACCTCCCGGACACGGCTAATGCCTGGTCACGGCGTAGTGCCCACGTGGCACAAACCATCGCATTGGATCAACCGGATGTCGTAGGCATGCAAGAGGTTTTGCACTATCAGCTCGCAGATATTTTAGAGAATCTGCCCGGTTATCAATCTTACGGATTTGGCCGGGATGATGGTCACCAGGCCGGTGAATACAGTCCCATCCTTTATCGGGTTGACCGGTTTACGGATATCCGGTCGGGACAGTTCTGGTTGTCGGAACAGCCGGAAGTGCCGGGGAGTATGAGCTGGGGAACGGCGTGTACGCGGATTGCAACCTGGATGGTGCTTTTTGATCGGGAAGTGGGCGACTCGGTACTGGTTGTCAATACCCATTTCGACCATGTGAGTGACCTGGCCAGGAGTCAAGGTGCGATGATGATCGATTCATTCATCCGGGAGCAAGCGATCCCCAATGTATGGTGCATGGGCGATTTCAATGCCACCCTGGAAGATGATGCCCTGGAGCCCTTGTACGACCATTTTTCCGAATCCAGGCATACGGCCGCTTCCACCATCGGACCTAGTTTCACATTTCATGGGTTTAATGGCTCTGGTGAGAAGGGACACATCATTGATCACATCTTCTACCGGACTCCGGATTGGCGGATCCAGTCGTATGAGGTGGATACCCGCTTTTTCAAGGGGCACTATCCCAGTGATCATTTTCCCGTTCTGGCCGTATTCCAACAACAATGACTCAAGACCGATACCTCACCGAACATACCCGGTTTATCCATGCCTTTTTCCGCCGTTACGCCGGTATATTGGTGATCGGTTTGGTCATTGCAGTGTTGGCCATCCTCCTATGGGAGCACCCCGCCGCCCAGGGATTGGGTGGTACCTTGACCATCCTCTGGGTGATCAGCCTGAGCCGGTGCATCATGCACTTGCAACGGGAAGGGAAACATTGCCGTAGCCTGCCGGACCATCTTGAAAGAGAACGGCTGCATGTAGAATTTGACCGTACCACTCTCCAGCGCGAGCGGGTCCACCGGGAGAAGAATTACTTCCAAAAAGCGTTTTTGGTAACCATGGCCGCTTTAGTCATCTTATTGCTGGCCGGTACTAAAAACAACCTGACCGGGGTCGTATTGGCCTTTCTGATCGTGACAACCATTGAACAAGTGGCACTGGTTATTTTGGATCAGGGGTTGAGGGAATATGCTTACCAGCTGGAAAAACGGATGGGAGATTAAGTTTCTAACTGGTCTTTGCTTTAGGATCAGGCCACTAAGAATCTGTTTGCCATTTCACATTTTCTACCATCATTTCGTTTTCCAAAAGCGAAGCAGCGATCCGACGGTCTAGTAAATTGGTCGAATTTATTCCATTACTCATGGAACTGACGTAACTATTTGCCTGGCTTATTCGCATTTTTATAAAGAACTCAAACGATGAAGCTGAAAGCGTTATTTACCATACTCCTTTTAACTCCGTTCATCCTGAATGGGCAGGGCATCCAGGGCAGCATTACCGACCAAAACGGTTCGTCGTTGCCTTTTGCCACCGTTTATGTCCTGAAGCTCCAGCGAGGGACGGCTTCGAATGAAGAAGGCCGTTACCAGCTCAGTTTGCCCAGAGGCACTTATGAGGTTCGCTTTCAGTTTCTGGGTTATACGACCAAAACGGTTACCGTACAGGTAGGGAATGGATGGGAGCAGATCAATATAGAACTGGCCGAAGAGCCGATCGAGCTGCAGACCATCGAGGTGCTTGACAACCGGGAAGATCCGGCCTACACCATTATGCGCAGGGCCATCGGCAAGGCTAGTTATCATGCCCAGCAACTGGATGCCTATTCGGCGACCAGTTACATCAAAGGCTCCGGCCGGCTAAAGGACCTTCCAGGTTTGTTTCGCAAACGGATAGAAAAAGCACTCGAGGAGGAAGGCATTGACACCTCAACTGCCTTCGTGACGGAGAGTGTCAGTGAAATATCCTACCAGCGTCCCAATCAATTCTCGGAGAAGGTGATTTCCGTCCGCACCATTGGTGAAGACAACAACACCAGTCCCAATAATTTTATCAATGCCAGTTTTTACAATCCGGAAATCAACGGAGCGGTATCTCCTTTATCGCCCAAGGCATTTGCCTACTACAAATTCGAATACCTGGGTTTTTTCGCCGATCATGGCATGACCATTGACAAGATCAAAGTGACGCCGCGCAGCCCCGGTGACAAGGTTTTTGAAGGCACCATCTATATCGTCGATCAGGAATGGAACATCCACAGCCTGGATCTGACCACCTATATCTGGGGCATCAAGTTTAACATCAATCAGGTCTACCAACCCATCCAGGAGCATGTCTGGTTGCCTGTCGATCACACTTTCTTTGTTTCCGGGTCCTTCTTCGGATTTGAGTTTGAATACACCTACTTTGCTCATATTCAGGATTACCAGATCACATTGAATCCGGATCTTCCGGCAGAAGTGATCGTATTGGATGATAAGTTGGAAAAGGAGAAGTCCGCCAATGCCGATCAGGCCTATGCCAAAAAAGATACCGATTCATCCCTGGCCGCCCTGGCTTCCGGCAAGGACATCAGCCGCAAGCAATTGCGTAAAATCCTCAGGGATTATGAGAAGGAGGAGATGCAGGAAGAGATGGAAGAGGTTCGGGATACCACGCATGTTGATGTGGTGCAGGTCACGGAATACCAGGTGGATTCCAATGCCTACAAGCGTGATTCTCTTTATTGGGAGAGCATCCGGCCCATCCCGTTGACCAATTACGAAGTCAAAGGCTATGCCCGCATGGACAGCATCTCCCAGGTGGAGGCTGAAGAACAAGCATCCCAGGACAGCATATCCCTGACCATTGGCTCATCAGGCACTTCATTGACCAAGAAGAAAGGTGGCTCCTTTCAATTGCAGGACATCCTCTTTGGGGGAAGCTATAAAGCCGGCAAGAGAATCCGTTGGGGCTGGGATTCCCCCTTGACGACGTTGCATTTCAATACCGTTGAAGGGTATCATCTGGCAGCACCGTTTTTTGTCCGCAATTCCAGTAAGACATTTCGTTGGCGCATGGAACCGACCATTGCCTACAGTTTTGCCCGCAATCGCTGGAATGGTAGCCTGGCCACCACCTGGTCTGCGGGAGATCCGGAACGTTCCGGTATCCTGCGCATCGAAGGAGGCCGAATGACCAGAGCTTACAATCCGGACGCCATCTCACCCATCATCAGTGATTTTGCCAGTTTATTGTTTGAACGGAATTTCTACAAGGTCTATGAACAAACGTATCTCGAAGCTCAATGGAACAAACAAATTAACTCCAAACACGCCCTGGAGATTACCGGCGGCATCGCTGAGCGCCGTGGCTTGGAAAATCAGACCTTGCAATCCTATTTCGACTCACCCAAACGGGCCTATACTTCCAACTTCCCCGAAAATGCCGAATTAGGCCATACGGCATTTGATACTTCGTCCGTTGCCACTTTCGGCATCAGCTGGAAGATGGAACCGTGGCTAAAGTACCGCTTGCGCAATCATCAAAAGGAGCGCATCGACCATTCATCCCCGCTGATCACCTTGTCCTATCGTACGGCAATTCCTGGTCTCTTCGAACATGGGGCCAACTATCACCATCTGGATGCTCAGTTTGAACATGTCTGGCCAGGGATTCGCGGTGATTTCTCATTAAAAGCGAACCTGGGTACGTTCATCAACCCGGAGCAGATGACGATCGTGGATCTCAAACATTTTCCGGGCAATCGCACCATCTTCACGACAGCCGACCCGGTGGCTTCTTACCGGCTGCTGGATTATTACCGATACAGCACCCAATCCAGTTATGCAGCGGTTTTCACCCATTACCAATTTCGTAAGCTTCTGGTCACCCAATTACCAATCGTACGACTGGCTGGCATTCGGGAAGCCGCCTTCGTCAACGCCTTGGAATCCAAGGGTGCGCGGCACTATGTGGAAGTCGGTTATGGCATCAATTACATCCTGCGCGTATTCCGGATCGAAGCGGCAGCCAGCTTTGAGGACGGAAAATACCAGGACTGGGGCATCCGCATCGGCGTCGCATCCAACCTGAACAACTTGTTTGATTAAGACAACCTAAGGGATTAATCCTGGGCAGCCACTCGATTCTTCCTGAGGATTAAAGCACTGACCAAAGCAACAATCAGGCCTACCGGTAACACTTCCAGATAGGTCATTATGCTCACCATCAGTGGACTGTTATACATGGATCTGAAGTTGTTCATTTGTGCAGTCCGGCTGGCCAGATCGGCTTCCGCAGTTTGATTCAACACATGGTTGATGTAAACATCCAGAAAATCCGGTATAAACAGATAATAGTAGAACAGCCAGACAATCACATACATCGTACAGCCAAGCAAGGCAATAAGTACCCCGGTGACCAGTGCTTTGCGAAAGGATATTACCCCGCCCATTTGTTTGTTGCGAAAATCCCGGACTCCGAAAAAAATCATCGAAAACATGACCACCATGAGGGTGTAACCAAGGACGTCGTTGCTCTTAAATCCCGGGTTGGCATACATCCGGTGGACCATAATAAACATGTTGATGCATAAAATGGCTCCCAGGATCAAGCCAAAGACAATTACGTTTCTTTTCATCTCGATATCAATTTGTGTGGGTCCAAAGTAATTGAAAGGCCGAAGTCTGCATTCATACTTTGGTACCAATCACCGGAATTGAACCGATTTTCATACTTAAGTTGGAAGGGTGGGGGCCACAAGGCGTAATCGTTGGGCTTTTTCGATGGCTTGGGTTCTGCTTTTAACATCCATTTTATTAAACAAATTGGAGGCGTGGGTCTTAATGGTACTTATGGACAGGCACATTTCTTCGGCAATTTGAGCGTTGCTGTGACCACGTACCAGATGTTGCAAAACTTCATATTCGCGACCGCTGAGATTAAGCTTTTCTATTTCTGCTTCATTGATCAGGTGGTGGTCATCCGTTCCGATGTAAACATTTTTCTCGACAACTACTTTTTCTACCCGCGGATGGATCATTTTTGCCGCCATCCAGATCCCTAGCAAAGTGAAGAACAGGGCGATGAAACCGACATAGATCTCGAGGGCATGATCCACAATCAAAAATTTCCATTGCAGCCATTTCAGGATGAATACCAAAAGAGTCATCAACAAGGCGTATTTGGTGATGTAACTGGTACGGATCAGAAATGCTTTGATGGAAGCAATCATGGAATTCATTTGACGGGATGGTTATTCCACATTTACGGAAGATGGTTTTCGAAACATCCACCACAATCCACCCAGGATCAGTACTGTGATGCCAAGAAAATACCAGGTTTTCGACGACTTGCGGTGAGGAGTTTCGGTGATGGTCAGCAATTGATTGGCTGGAACATCCGTGAGGAGTTGTTGGTGGCCGCCTACCCAGGTGACCAGGACGGAATCGGCTCGATCAGTACTTCCCAGGCCAAAATGGGCGATGGTAGAGCTTTGGGAAATGTGACTGGAGCCTCCTCCATCGATTTCCCGTAGCATGTGACGACCGTTCGCGATCACTTCAACCCGCGATCCCAGACCGTTTCGTTCGGACTGGACGCCATCCAGCTTGATCTTGAGCCAGTTACCCCTGGCACTGTCATTACGGAATAACCGGGTGTACGATTCAGCTTCATAGGTCATCACCGGAGTTTGGTTGACCACCAGGAGGTCCAGATCGCCGTCATTGTCCATATCAAAGGTGACGGAACCACGACCCACACCCGGGTCATTCAATCCGGCCCAACGCGACGATTCGGTGAAATGCCCCTGATCGTTAATGAAATAAAAGTCCGGCAGTGGCTGACAGTTCGGATTCAGGTCCCCATTGGAAACGAACAGATCCACATCGCCATCCTGGTCAAAATCGGCAAAATTGGCACCCCAACTGATCGTCACATGTGACAGGCCGAGTTCTTTTGTCTGATCCAGGAAGGGTTTGCCCGGGCCCTGGTTGACCTTCATGACATTCAAGCGGATGTTGGTAAAATAATAATCCATCCATCCGTCATTATTGATATCCCCGACCGCCGTCCCCATAGCATTGATCTGCAAATTCATATCAAGTTCTTTGGCACGATCGCGGAAACGGGGCTTAGGATATTGATTTTCCAACAACAGGTTGGGGGTTGATTTAAAACCAAAATCATGATTAATGATCAAATCCAGGTCACCATCGTTATCGAAATCCGTGGGCAATCCCCCAAATCCAAAACCTTTGTAGTTCAGTCCGTAATCCATGAAGCGATTGACCAGCTTTTGCCCTTTTTTATTGATGAGGAGATATCCCGGAGCGGTGGTGTTGGCATGTACGATGACGGCGTCATTGATGGCGCTGAGCTTTCCTTCATAGCTTAAAAAATAATTGGCTACATAGAGATCCGGGTAGCCGTCTTCATTGAAGTCGCTAAAACTGGGTCCGGTACTGAAGGAATACATCTGATCGAGACCATATGCTGCCGTTACATCACGGAAGGTGCCATCGCCATTATTTAAAAACAATAGATTGATGGCCCGTGGTATGACGTTGTTGATTGCTGTATCATTGGAATTGATGGTGGTAATGAACAGGTCCACCCAGCCGTCGCGATTGATATCCGCACCACTCACCCCCTGGGTTATGTATTTGCTGGTAATCTCCAGCCCCGAGCCTTTAAATGCATTGCGAAAGGTCCCGTTTCCCTCATTATGGTACAGGACATCCTCGTGACGTCCGGAGGTAAGATAGAGGTCCTCATAGCCGTCTTTATCGTAATCAATGACGCAAGCTCCCCCACCGAGTAATCCTTCAAAAACGACAAACCGGTGATTGATGCCACTGGAACGGGTAACGTCGGTAAAGGGCTTTTGCCCGTTAACTATGAACAGCAACCAACTACAGGAGATGGTAGTAAGCATTATCCGGAGTAATGATAGGGAATGTGATTTCTGCATAGGATCAGCCTCCTGCATTTTCTTTTTTCCAATGTAAATGATTCACATTTTCAGCAATCAGAGCGCCTTGTTCCATCCCGGTATCGTTATCCTGATGGGTATGGATACCACCAAAAAAACGGGAATCGGCTGTTTCGATGGCCACGTGCCAGAAGCTGTCGAATGACTGGGGCACAAAAGCCGTTTGGCGGAATTCATCGAAAGGGCGGCCATAATGGGAGCTGTCAATAAAATGAAACCGGGGTCCGAACTCATTTTTCAGGACCGTAGCGGCCGCAGCAGCATTGATCGCATGTCCGGACGGGAAGGCTGGGAATGGCGGGTCCGGCCAGAAGGATACGAATTCCGGGTCGATAAATTTTGGAATGAAGGTGTTAGGCCTCTCTGAGAAATAATGATATTTCCATTTCCAGCAGTTGATGAAGGCATCTGCCACGGCCATACCCACTTTGGCAAAGGCTTCGGCGCATACGATCACATCAGGGTTCTTGGCGCGGATGACCTTAGTCGCAATGTAATAAGAATGTCCGGGAGGAGTAAAGGTCACATCCGGATCATCGCCCCACCAGAGTGCTTGTTCCTTCTCGTCCTGGTTCAGGATTTTGTCCTGTTGATAGACGGCATTGTATTGTTCATAATATGGTGAGCCCGGCATGGTATCGTAAGGAATCATGTAGGGGATGGGCAGATCGCTGTTTTCCTTCAGAAAGGTTCGGTTTTCTCCCCAGTGCGGATGCAATGGATAATGGCTGATGGCCTGTCCGTAAAGCGGAGGAACCCATCCTCCGGGTCTTTGGGGGAAAGTCAGTTCTTTATCAAAATTGTGCAGATACCCCCGGTGACCACCATCGGTTTTGGACCATTCGAAGATGGCATCAGCAATGGATTTACCATATTCGGCAGATCGTGGGCCAACCTCAGGGTCGTCCAGCTGTCCCGCATAGGTCTCATAGATCTCCCGTTCCAGTTCATCGATGCGGGTCTTATTGGAATCGGAAGTCTGGATGTAAATGGTGCGCAGGATCTCGGCCTGGCCGGCATTGAGCGCCAGCACCCAATCGTAAGGAGCATTCGCCTCAGGCTGTGGCAATTCCCCCAGTCCATTCAGCTGACCGGCCACCGATTGATAGGAGGGATATCCGTGTACGATCGATTCATACATGGTCAGGCCGATGTATCCGATCGCCCGGGAAGCAAAGGTTGGCGAATTGGCCGGAGTATTCTTGGTGATGTACAGGGTGAGGTCTGCCCAATGGAGCGCCACCTCTTGCGGTGATAGGTGTTGTTTGGGCCTGGTATGACAGCCTGCCCAAATCAGAATGATCACCGCAATTAATCCTAATCCAAGTGTCGTGTGTCGCTTTCCCATCATAAAGAATTATGCTTTGGATTTAGTCGATATGAAAGGACCGGACCGCCATTGAGTCCGAACAGGAGTTGGTCACCCAGCTTAATGACCTGACGGACATCGCCCTGGATCTTAAATCCTGACCGGTCCTGGGTTATGTATTTAAATTGTCCCCGGCCATTGCCTTGCAGCAACACGCCATAGTTGGCGTCCATCTGCCCCAGGCGCAACTTCACATGATGATTGTTTCCGGTCATTAAGATGTCGGCATGGCCATCTTCATTAAAATCCAGAACGGTGATGACATAAACCGGGGCATATTGGGCTTCAACGGGAAGTTCGCCCGGGGCCCATTTACCATCCGGTTGACTAAGAAAAACGGAGGTTCGATCTTCGTTGGCTACCAAATGGCCGGCTGCAGAAAGTTGCTCCGGTTTAAAAATTTGTTCGATGGTCACGTCAGCAAAACTGGCGTAATCGGTAAATCGCGAACGCAGATAGGCCAACTGCCTCAGCAATTCATCCCGGGTGACGTATGGAAATCGTTGGTGTTGGACGAAAGTGGTCAGTATGGGATCAACCGATCCATTTTGGTCAAAGTCGGCAAAATACAACTCCGCCGGTTCCAGTATTGACATGTGGATCTGACTGTTGGTCCCAAAGTTGCCCGCCAGGATGTCGGGTTTGCCATCTTCATTAAGATCGGCTACCGTAAGGGTATTCCACCAGCCCCGTCCGGGTTGATCCAGAAACTTGTCAGTTACCTCTTTCAACAGGTCGTTTGTCCATTGATAAATGGTCAGAGGCATCCATTCTCCGATGACAATCAACTCAAATTGACCATCACCATCCAAATCGTCCCATAACGCATCGGTGATCATACCGGCCTCCAACAATGGTTGGGCCATGGTTTCAGTCGCATCGGTAAAATGACCCTTTCCATCATTAATCAAAAGATAACTCCGTGGTGCCTCCGGATATTGACCGGGAATCACCCGTCCTCCGACAAATAAATCAGGGGATTGATCGCCATTCGCGTCAACGACGGTGACACAACCGGTACTGGTCCGGATATCCGGAAGGGCTTCCCGGCTGCGAATAAAATGTCCGGTCCCATCATTCAGATACAGACGATCCTGCAATTCCGGATCTTCTACTTCGAACTGGTGGTAGCCTCCGGATGCGATGTAAATATCGGGTGCGCCGTCCCGATTGAAATCCGCGATGCATGCGTCGGCATCAATGAAATGTCCATCAGCCCGAAACGATGGTTGGTCCAAGGGTTTATAAGATCCATTGGATTGGTGTAGGTAGATGGAAGCGCTTTGACCTTTGCCTCCCCCGATCAAGAAATCTTCCCGGCCGTCGCCATTGACATCTCCGGTGGCCATGCAAGGGCCCTGGTAAGAGAGACTCGCTGTGAGCAAAGGCTGACGGTCAAAATCATTGATGGATTCCTGACGGTGTTCGTAATTCACGGGCGGGGTGGTTTCTACAAACCACGGTTGGGGAGGCTCATAGGGTGAAGCATGGCCGGTCGCATCGGTTTCTTTCAGCATAAGGAGTTGATCAGCTGCTACCTGGGTCAGTATTTGTGTCATCCCGGAGTTCCACTGAATGATCAGTGTATCGATTTGGGTGGTTTCTCCCAGTCCGAAATGGATGACCGGAGACATGGTACTTAAATAACCACGCGTCGGCATTTGTTCGACCACCTGGATCCGTCCCGCATAGCGGATGGTAACCCGGCTACCTATGCCCTGGGGATTTTTGCCTTCACCCCGCAATTCAATTTGCAGGTAGTGATGATCGGGTAAATTCTGGGAATTGTTGCGGTAAATAAATGCAGGTTGGTTGATGTTATTCACCACCAGATCCAGGTCACCATCACGATCAAGATCGGCATAGACTGCGCCGTTACTGTTGGAGGTCTGCCCCATGCCCCATTCACTGGTTACATTGCTGAAACGAAGTCCGTCTTGATTGGAGAAGAGGTAATTCGCCACATTGGATGCGGGCATGTGATTGATGATGCCAATGACATCTTCCCTGACCAGACGGCCCTTTTGTTTGACGTAAGCGTCCATGTAATTAATGAAATCCAGGTTTGTATAGTCCCGGAGATAGCCGTTGGTGACAAAAAGGTCCTTCCATCCGTCGTTGTTGTAGTCAGCCAGCAGAGCAGACCAACTCCAGTCGGTGTTGGAGACGCCAGCAATTTGACCCGCTTCACTGAAGGTCCCGTTGCCATTATTCAGTTGCAGCATATTGCGCATGTACTGATAGTGGAACCCGCTGCGGACATTCAAATCGAATTTTGCATAATTATCCGGCGCCATCAGCAGTTTTTGACGGTGGTTGTCCTCCGGCAGCATATCCAGGGTCATGATGTCGGTCCAGCCGTCGTTGTTGATGTCGGCGATGTCATTACCCATTGAAAACTGGCTGTTGTGACCGATCACGTCTCCAATCTTATTGGAAAATGTCCCGTTGCGGTTGTTGATGTACAAATAATCCGGCACGGCATAATCGTTGGATACATAGAAGTCCGGCCATCCATCGCGATTGATGTCGGTGATGCCCAGGCCGAGACCGTAAGTGAGTGCGGACCCACTGATGCCAACGCGGGTGGTAACGTCGGTAAAATGGCCGTCATCTTGTTGGAAAAGGCGGACACCCCGTTGAGGATCATCTTTCTTAAGAAATTCAGCCGTGCTGACTTCATTGAGGATAGGCAGGTTTTTCGGGTTGTGATTGAGGAGTAAAGCATCGAGATCGCCATCCCGGTCATAATCGAGGAAATAAGCCTGATTGCTGTATGCCTGACTGGCTAGTCCGTAGGCATTGGCTTGTTCACTGAATTGTGGGGTGCCCTGGTCGTCGTTTCCTTCGTTGATATACAATTCGTTGACCCTTTTCTCGTCAGGCAGCGCTCCGGAATAACTGACATAGATATCCATACGGCCGTCGCCGTTGATGTCCACGGCTGCCACTCCGGTCTTCCAGGGTCCTGGACGTCCACCTACACCAGCTTTCGCGGTTACGTCTTCAAAGGTGAGGTTACCACGGTTAAGGTAAAGGGCATTGGACGACATGTTGGCCGTAAAGTACAGGTCGGGCAGTTGATCGCCGTTGAAATCGGCACAAGCAACCCCGCCTCCATTGTAAAAGTATTCATACATCAGGATGTTGGTATTGAGACCTTCCTCCAGGGTGTTTTCAAACTGCACACCGGTTTCCTCAGGATTTAGAAGCGTAAAAATGGTCGAAGAAGAAGTGGTCGTTGGATCGACGGGTGTTGACGAATCGTTGGAGTGGCATCCCAGCACGCCAAAGATTAGCGGTAGCAGGATCCATAAGCAATTGATCCGGTTCACGTTAGGTGTGTTTTTGTAAAAATAAAAAAATCTATCCCCGCGGACGGGGATAGATTTTATCTATTGCGGTCCGGGAATGATTAGTATCCCGGGTTCTGTACTAACAGATCGTTTCGGTTGATCTCACCACGACTGATGGGGCGGAAATACATCTTGTCGACCCATGTCCTGGTTTCATTGGATGTATTGCTCACCACCGTATAGGTATAGTCGTAAACCGATTCATCGTGGCGGTAAGGCACAATCGGAGACATACCCGGTTTGAGGGTGGCTTTGATATCCACCTGATGAATGCCGCGTCCTAAGGTGGATGGCGCGATCAGCCAGCGACGGGCATCGTGGTAGCGATGCTCTTCATAAGCCAACTCGATGCGGCGTTCATTCCGCAGGCGATCCATTAACGCATCTCCGGCATCGGTGATCGCAGGCATACCGGCACGGAACCGGATCCGGTTGATCCAGGTACGTGCTTCGTCCTCTTCACCCAGCTCTATGCAAGCTTCGGCATAGCTCAACACCATTTCGGTATAGCGGATGAATGGCCAGGGAATAACCTGAGCATGCGACTGATCGTCCGGCAAGGCAGGATCGGCATCGATGAATTTACGCACATAGTAATGCGTCCGGCTACCATTCCAGTTTTCAATCGGGGATTCACGCGTGTCGATCCCGTTCAGGAATCCACCGCTACCGTCGTCATAAATACCGGTCTGGATTTGGTCTACCGGATCGAGAGCCGTCACGTCGGAAGGACGTGGTTTCCAGCCGGCGCCATCAAACAGAATGGTTGAATAAAAACGGGGATCACGGTTACTGAACGGATGGGCAGCCTGTTCAGGCTGATTCCAGTCAAAGCTGGATCCGTCCATCATTTCGTAATCATCCACCAATTCCTGGATCGGCGTATTACCGGCCCAGTTGTGGTAACCGTTCGGCCCATTGTTGATGCCGAAGTGGATACCTCCCAGTGGCCAGCCACTTTCTACGGTGTATAACGGAGTGTGTGTGCGTTGGAAAATCAGCTCGCTTGCTGCGGCAGCGTCACCAACGGCACTTCCACCGCCCATGGCGATGGATAGGTAATTGGCGCTTCCTGCTTCAGGAGAAACCGGTTCCGTCAAATCCAGCTTATAACCGGAACCTGCATCCAGGACGGCTTTTGCTGCGGCTTTGGCTGCCTGCCAGCGCGATTGTTGGGAACCAGAGGTATAAGCAAACAATTCTTTGTTGCCATAGGATCCCAGAACACTGGATGCGGCAGCGGCCTTCGTGGCATCATGCAAATCACTGGCAGCATAAAGCAACATCCGGGCTTTCAAAGCCATGGCAGCCAATTTGGAAGCCCGTCCCGGAGTTTCCGCTTGACCATCAAGTAAGTTGATGGCCTGATCCAGGTCCGCAACAATGAAGTTGACACATTCTTCATAGCTGTTCCGGGCAATGGCGTAATCATCTTCCAGTCCATAGGGCTTGTCAATCAATGGCACACCACCATAATAGCGTACCAACTGATGATAATAATAAGCGCGCAGGAAATGGGCTTCACCAAGCAGGCGATTACGCAGATTATCATCCGTAAAGGTGGATGTCGGCAGGCGGTCCAATGCGATATTGGCCTGACGAATGGCCAGATACATATTTCCCCATTCGTAGGTTCCGCTGATCCAGGCCAGGTTGGAAGGTGTTTCGGATCCTTCCGTGAAGGTGTTAATGTTCCGGCCGGCGTGAGTAAACATCGCTTCATCGGTCAACGCGGCCAATGCCTGTTCTTCAAAACCACCGTATCCCAGGAAGGAATAAATGTTGAAGATGAAGGCTTCGGACAACGGCCCGTCGCCCCAGGTTGCCTCACTGGAAATCTTATCCAGCGGCTGGGTATTCAGGAAATCCTTGTTACACGATGTAGGGAAGATCAGTGCAACCAGGAAAACAATCAATAAATATTTTATAGACTTCATGTTCGCTCTTTTTTAGAAGGTTAAACTTGCACCAATATTCAGTACCCGCTGCTGTGGATAATATTGTCCACTTTGAGAGGTTGATTCCGGATCGTACACATCGTTGGCAGTAATCGTAAAGAGGTTCAGTGCATTCACATAAACCCGCAAATTACTGATGCTTGCACGGCTGAGAAAATCATTGGTAATGGTATAACCCACTTCCAGGTTTTTCAGACGAATGTAATCTTTACTAAAGAGGTAATAGGTATTGTTACCAAAGTTACCACCGGTGTAATAGGTGTCTCCCCGGCTGGCTAAACGTGGATCGGTGCTGCTGGGATTGTCGATTGACCAGCGGTGGTCGTAGCTGTATTTCAGGAAGTTTCCGATATCACCCGATTCGGTTTGGATACGGATCGATGCTCCGGTAGCTCCCTGCAGCAAGGCCGACAAGTCGAAATTTTTGTAAGACAGATAAGCGCTGGCGCCGAAGTTGAAGGTCGGTGTCAGGGATTCATCCAGACGAACCTGGTCGTCGGCATCAATCACTCCGTCCTTGTTGTAATCCACAAATTTCATATCTCCGGGGATCAGTTTTCCGGTCACCCCGCTGTAATCGATGTTGTTGGCTTCAATCTCCGCCTGATCTTTGAACACACCGTCGGATTGATAAACCAGATAGCTGCCGATCGGCTTCCCTTCCTGGTGCTGGTAATCGGGAGCTCCCGGTACCTCATCCATGAAGACCACTTTGTTCTTGGCATAGCCGGCATTGATGCCTGCCTGCAAACGGACTTTGTTGGAAGCAGGGTTGTTGTAGTTGACGGTAAATTCAAATCCCTTATTGTCCACTTTACCGGCATTAACCGGAGGCAGTAACGAATTGATCCCGGAGGACGCCGGCGTAGATCCGGTCTTCTGGATCAGGATCTGGTCTCTGCGGTTGTAAAAATATTCCAGTGAGACGTCGAACATGTTGTTCATAATGGTGGCATCCAAACCAATGTTGGTATTGTTGGCGCGTTCCCAGGTGAAACTGGGGTTGGCTAACACGGTTTCCTGTAAGGTGGTGACCACCTGACCATTGATCGGATAACTGCCAAAACCATAGGTTGAAAGGAAAGCATACTCCTGGAGAGCACCATTGTAGTACACCTGGTCATTACCCATTTGACCGTAGGAAGCCCGCAATTTCAAGTAATCGATTCCGGGTACGTTGAAGAAATCTTCTTTGCTGATGTTCCATCCCAATAAAATACCGGGGAAGAAACCAAAGCGATCGGACTCCGGAAAGATGTAGGAACCGTCATAACGCCAGATGAATTCGGCCAGGTATTTTTCCCGGAAATTGTACTGTGCACGACCATAGTAACCCAGACGGGCACGTTCATAAGCGCTACCCCCGGTATTTTGTTCGAGTGAACCTCCGGCAAACAACTGGTCAACAGCCGCCGAAATGTAATTCCTCCGGAAAGCATAAAAGCCGGATCCTTCAAATGTCTCCCGGGTAACCCCGGCAAGTACGTTAAAGGTATGGTCAGGCCCGACGGTGAAGTCATAATTCAGTAAGGCGGTCAGGTTGGTGTTCAGGCTGTTACCGTAGGATTGGGTTAACCTTGGATCCTTGAAATTGGACCGCACCGCCGGTACCAACAACGGGTCACCGTCAGAACCGTAGGTTTGGCGATCCCAGTAATAAAGCATCCAGGGAGTCTGCCAGGTCTTGGTTGTCCGGCTGCTGTAGTCAACGGATCCGCTTAAGGTCAGTTTCAGGCCATCAATCCAAGGGTTGGTGATGTCAACACCCCCATTGGCCTGGATGTAATCGGTCGGGTCCTTGGTGTAACCGGTGGCATTGGTGGTAATGACATAGGGATTTTGTCCGTTTTCAATGTCCGGTCCCGGCATGCCGTTGGGCCATACTTCCGGTTCGGTTGGACGTCCGCGCATCAACATGCGGAAGATGGCGCCGGCGCCTTCGGTGGGGAAGTTACGGTCTTCACGGCGGACCATGATTCCAACATTCGGTTTGATGTAATCGCTCACATTCGCATCCAGGTTTACCCGGAAGTTGTATTGATTGTAGTAGGTGGCCGAATTCTTGTAAATGGCATCCTGATGTACGTAACCCAATGAGGTCATGTAACGCAATTTATCCGTTCCGCCGGAGAGCTGCAGGTTATGACGGGATTGCGGTGCCCAGGTGCGGAAGGCATCACCAAACCAGTCGGTGTCCGGATAGCCCCATTTGTCGGAACCTTCGCCATAGAGGCGGACCGCATCCGGGCTGTAGTTGGCATTGATGGTGGCAATGCCATCGGTCGGCGAATCGTAGGTACCGTTGGTTTTCAGCGCTTGCCAGGCTGCCTGCCATTCGTTTTGTGGCACGTTTTTGTAGATACCGATCTCGTTCATGATGTTGGCATACTCAACCGCATTGGACATATTCGGTACCACGGTAGGTTGCGTAAAACCTTGATTGAAGTCATAACTGATTGTCGGTTTTCCGGAAGCACCCCGTTTGGTGGTGATCAGGATGGCCCCGTTGGCTGCCCGCGCTCCGTAGATGGCTGCTGAGGCGTCCTTCAATACCGAGATGGACTCGATGTCGGCCGGGTTCAGACGTCCCAGACCACCAGCCCGGTCCGGAATACCATCGATGACAATGAGGGGGCTGGAGTTACCCAGGGTATTGGTCCCCCGGATGGTCACCGTTGCTCCGTCATAGCCTGGTTCCCCACTGGATTGGATGACCACTACTCCCGGCAATCGTCCTGCCAGCGAGTTGGACATGTCCACTGCCGGTGACTTGACCAGGTCCTTGCCCGGAAGCGCCACAACGGCACCGGTTACCGTTACTTTCTTCTGTACGCCGTACGCAACGACCACGACTTCTTCCAGAGCTTTACCTTCTTCCAGCACGACGTCGATGGTGGTTGATGATCCTATGGTTATCTCTTTCGAGTCAAAACCAGTATAGGAAAAGACCAGTACGTCGCCGGAGTTGGCGGTTAGTGAGTAGGTGCCGTCCAGGTCGGTGGTCGTACCGGTGGACGTACCCTTGATCAGGATGTTGACCCCAATCAGAGGTTCTGCGTTGGAACCAGTTACGGTCCCGCTGATGGTCTGCTGACTATACGCGGCGGTACAGAGCAAGACGGCAAACAGCGTCATCACAACACTTTTTAGCTTCATATCCCGCATTTTGGTTTAAGTTGTTAAGAAAATAGGTTAAATGTAATTTTTACAATTATTCGCCTAAAAATTTTTTTGACATACTCCTTTCTGCTTAAAGGGCGAACGAAATACTCATTAATAAAAAAAGGCTGAAAGGTTGAGAATAAGCCTTACCGGGCTTATTGAATAGTGAATTTACAAAAATCTCGTTTCCACCAAAGATATTCGCCAAATAAATTTGCGGGACTTAAGAAAAAGCTGATGAATTCTTTTGCAAACAGGTGAAAAAACCAAGGATTTGGTGCCAGGGATTTTAACGGACCACCGTTAAGTCACCGGATACGATGCGAACATCGAAATCCAGGAATCGGACCTGTGCAGACCACACGTACACCCCGGGCTGGGCATAAGTGCCACCTTTGACCCGGCCGTCCCAGCCGCTGGCCGGATTATTGAGCGGTACATCATGACCTTCGTAGACAATGTTTCCCCACCGGTCATAGATCCGGAACACCTCAATCAGGTCAACCCCTTTACCATAAAGGTAGAAGATATCATTATTACCGTCGCCATTCGGGCTGAAGACATTGGGCGCAATGATGTCTTTCACTTTATTTACACGGATTTCCAGGGAGTCCAGGTCGGTACAACCTTCGGCATTGGTGACCTCGAGGCGAACGGTAGCATCAAAAAGAGGCCGGATGGTAATGTCATCGCAGGTACGGCAATAGGCAAAGGCTCGTTCGGTATTTATGCTCCAGGAATTCGTGTAGGCAATGGAAGAATTCACCTGTGGGAAAATACTGGTCTCTTCGCCCAGATCAATTACCAGATTACTACCCAGTTCAACCGATATGGGTGGTGAGAATTCCACATCTATCGTATCGTACAGGACCGCACAGCCGGTTTCGGCACGAACCCAGAAACGGCCTGGTTGGGTGACTGCATAAGTGGATGCTGTGGTTTCATCATTCCATTCGTATTTGACCCCCTGCTGATTTCCTTTCAATAATAACGTTTCACCGGGGCAGAGTTTTTTGTTTTGATTTTCAAGATCCAGAATCAATGGAACCACATTCAAAAAGGTTGAATCTTCCGGTTTAAGCGTGGTGGGGTCATCCGAAAGGGTCTGCGTACCCAGATTTTGAGCCAGGCGACTTAATAGAGCCTGGTTGCCCCGGTGACCGACCGTATTGGGACCCACGTAAACTTTGACTTTAATCGAATCGATGCCGGGAGGGACGGTCATATTCTCAATGATCAGGTGGTCAGGTCCTTCACCGGCCAGGACATCGCCACCAAATGGATTGACCAGAATATTGCGGATGGTAAAGTTGCGTGGTAGCCGGTCTTCCAGTCGAATCCCAGCTTGAACAAAGCCGGTTGAGTTGGCTATGATAAAGGTGTATTCGACTTCCGAGCAAGTAACGGTCTCCCGGGGGTAAACAGTTTTTTGCAGTTTGAGGGTAAACGGACAGGAGCAGGCATCACTGCGATTGGCTTCTTCTCCCCGGGTAAGAAAAGAGACCGTACCGGCTTCTTTATCGATCTTGAACAAACTGTTTTGGATGCCGAAGGTCTGTCCGATCGAACCGTATCCGTACAGGTTGCCAAAAGCATCAAAAAAAACGGAGGCAATGGAGGAGGCAATCTGCCGGGTGCGGCTGATGGACTGGACTTCGAAGGTGGTAAAATTGATCGAAACCACCCGCTGATTTTGACTGTCATAGCCATATGCAATGCCGGTAAAGGGATCAAACGCAAAATCGTAGATCGCGGCGGTAAGATTTACATTGTGAATTTTGACCGGGTAAGCCGGATCGGTTAGATCTACAAAGGCGACGAAATTCGAAAAAGTACTGAACGGTCCGCCACCGATCAGGATCAGGTAGTGGCCATCCGGGGTGACATCACCGGCAGGATATTGGCCGTTAAATAATTCCGGGATTACCCTGAGCTCCTCGGCAGCACCATTGCGACCTATCCGGATCAGCGTGCGCGTGTCCTGTTCGAGGGTATAAATAAAATTGTCGGTGCTGCGGTAGCCCATTCCATTGATGTGGTATTTGGGGGGGAAGCCGGAGATCTGCCGGAAACGAACTTCCTCGGTGACCGGATCAATGATGACCTGGTTCAGATTGCTGATAAAGCCAGGCCGGAGTGTGAGGTAATATTCTCCTGAACAGACAAATGGTTCAATCTGACCCATTGCTGCATGACCAATCATCAACATCAGGCCGATGATTACAGCACGAAACCCTGCTATCTGAATGGCATCCGAGGTTTCTGGTTCTTTCATAAATCGCACGCGTCCGGTTCAATCAAAGTTTCAAAAGGTACAGATTTATCGCTTTGATTTGTAATAAAATCTACTCAACTGGTCATTTCGTCCACTGAACCTCATAAACTTCCAACAATCATGATAGAATTGAAGTTGCTTTTAGAAGCATGAAATCCGCAGGATGTACTCAGACCGGGCCGACATTATTGCCTGATCCTCTTTACATAACCTACGAATTAACATGATGTTAAGGATTCAGTGTAAAGAATTCTTTAAAAAATTGATCAATTTCGCGATTTGAAATCATAATTCATGGTGCCTCTAGTTCGAAACGCAGCTCAGCTGTGCCTTATTTTTTTCCTATTTACCAGCCTATTGACTTCCTGTGGAAGTGATGAAGAGATTCCCAGCGCAGCTCCGGCTCCATCTTTCGCCCCCCCCAGTCAGCAAGCCCTGACCGTGGAAGGATTTGTCGTGAAGCCACAGACCATTGAACGGACCCTGCAGGCGACGGGTAGTCTATTGGCGAATGAATCCGTGCCCATTCAATTTGAGCGCAACGGCCGCCTGGAAAAACTCTATTTTCAGGAAGCCACCTTTGTGAAAGCCGGCCAACTGCTGGCTGAAATTGATGATTCTGAACTGCAGGCCCAAAAGAAAAAGTTTGAAGTGAATCTTGATCTGGCTGAAAAACAGGCAGCCCGGGGAAAAGAGCTGGTAGCCATCCAGGCCATGAGCCAGGAAGAATACGACCGCCTGCTAAACAGCATTGAATCCATCAAAGCAGACCTCGCTTTGAATGCAGTGCAGTTGGAAAAATCCAAAATCTATGCACCCTTCAGTGGTGTGCTTGGATTACGACAAGTTAGCGAAGGCGCTTACATCGGTCCGAGTGATGTCATCGTCGACCTCTATCAGATCAACCCCATCAAACTTGAATTCGACGTTCCGGAGCGCTACCTGCCGGAAATGAAAAGCGGTTTGGAATTGACGTTTACGGTTGTCGGACAAAACACGCCCTACCAGGCAAAGGTCTACGCCATCGGTACCGAATTGAATCCGGATACCCGTACGGTTAAAGTCCGTGCATTGGCCAATAATGCCCAGCAAATCTTGAAGCCCGGCCAGTTTGCCAAAGTGAACCTGGTAACCAGCGTGACCAATCAGGCCGTGATGATACCTACGGACGCCATTGTACCCATCCTGGATGGAAAACAAGTGTTTATTGCCAGGAAAGGATCTGCGGAAGCGATTACGGTCCTTACCGGTGATCGGAGAAATGCATACATCGAAGTATTGAATGGCATTCAGATCGGCGATACCGTGATTGTCAGCGGATTGATGTCGGTTGTGAACGGATCCAAGATTGTGATTAACCGATTTGTTCAACCCTAAAACATCCAATCCATGAGTCTGGCCTCCACCTCCATCAACCGACCAGTACTGGCAACCGTTATATCCATTACGATCATCCTGTTCGGGGTCATCGGTTACACCTACCTGGGATTGCGCGATTATCCGGTGGTGGACCCGCCGGTCATTTCCGTATCCACCAACTATGTAGGTGCCAACGCTGAAATCATCGAGTCCCAGATTACGGAAGTGGTTGAGGAAGCCGTGAATGGCATCGCCGGTATCCGTTCCCTTTCTTCTACCAGTGCCGATGGCCGTAGTACCATTACCGTCGAATTTGAAATCGGCACCAACCTGGAAGCCGCGGCCAATGACGTCCGTGACAAAGTTTCCGGAGTACAGCGTCAATTACCGCCCGATGCCGACCCACCTTCGGTGACCAAAAACGACGCCAACGCTTCAACCATCCTGGCTCTGACCATTCAAAGTGACCGGCGCGACCTCATGACCTTGTCGGAGATGGCCAACAATATTTTTAAAGAGCGACTGCAGACCATCCCAGGGGTTTCGAACATCCGGATCTGGGGAGAAAAAAAATATGCGATCCGTATTCAAATGGATCCCGCCAAGTTGTCGGCCTATGGTCTGACCCCACTGGATGTCAGGACAGCCCTGCAAACGCAAAACCTGGAATTACCTTCCGGTAAAATCGAAGGCGACCGTACCGAGTTAACCATCCGTACCTTTGGCCGGCTGAACACACCGGAGGAATTCGCAGACATGGTTATCCGTGAGCAGAACGGGGTGGTCGTCCAATTGAAAGACATTGCAACCGTTGAAATGCAACCCCGGAATCTCAATACCATTTTGCGGGGTTCCGGCATCATCCCCATGGTCGGCTGTGCCATCACGCCATTGCCCGGTGCGAACTACATTGAAATTGCAGATGAAGCCTACAAACGGGTAGATCAGATCAAAAAAGACCTGCCACCTGATATCCTGGTCGGATATGCTTTTGACCAAACCCTGTCCATCCGTAAAGCCGTCAATGAGGTTCAGGACACCATCCTGATCGCATTCTTATTGGTGGTCGTGATCATCTTTATGTTTTTGCGGGACTGGCGGACAACCCTCATTCCCATTCTGGCCATTCCAATCTCATTGATCGGTACGTTCTTTGTCATGTACATTTTTGGATTCTCCATTAACATACTGACGTTGCTGGGAATCGTCCTGGCCACTGGTTTGGTGGTGGATGACGCCATCGTGATGATGGAAAACATTTACCGCCGAATCGAAAATGGAGAGCCGCCTCTGAAAGCGGGTATCGAAGGTTCTACCGAAATCTATTTCGCCATTATTGCCACCAGTATCACCCTGGTGGCCGTGTTCCTGCCCATCATCTTCCTCCAGGGCTTGACCGGACGCTTGTTCCGTGAATTTGGAATCGTGGTTTCCGGTGCCATTGTGATCTCTACCATCGTTTCGCTGACGTTGACTCCGATGCTAAGCTCACGGATCCTGCGTAAGAAAAAACGCGAGTCACTTCTTTACCGGGCTACCGAAGGATTTTTCCGTGGTATGACCAACGGCTACAACAGTGGTGTTAAACATTTCATTAAAGCAAGATGGCTGGTTTTGCCCATTCTGGCTATTTCCGGTTACGGTATTTATTACCTGGGTACGCACCTACCTTCCGAACTGGCGCCGATGGAAGACAAAAGCAGTTTCCGGGTCATGTCAACCGCACCGGAAGGTACCTCCTACGAGATGATGGATAAATACCAGTTGGATGTCCTCTCAATTCTTGATTCCCTGCCCGAAAAACGGGCTTACATTGCCGTCACTTCACCTGGATTTGGTTCTACGGCTTCTGCCAACTCCGCCTTTGTGTTTTATTCTTTGGTGGATCCCAGTGAGCGGACCCGGAGTCAGGATCAGATCGCTAAAATGATGTATGGCAAGTTAGCGAATTTGCCATATGCCCGAAGTTTTGTGTCCCAGGAACAAACCATTTCGGTCAGTCGTTCGTTGCGGGGGATGCCCGTACAGTATGTGATTCAGGCGCCCAACTTTACCAAACTCAAGGAATCCTTGCCCACCTTCATGGAAGAGGTGGCCAAGCGGCCGGAATTTTCGGTAACCGACCTGGATCTGAAATTTAATAAGCCTGAATTACACATCCAGATCGATCGCGAACGGGCTCGTAGCCTGGGGGTCACGGTTAGAGATATTGCAGAAACTCTGCAGCTGTATTACAGTCAGCAACGCTTCGGATATTTTATTCGCGATGGCAAACAATATGAGGTGATTGGTGAAGCCAGCCGGGTCAACCGCAACGATCCGGGTGACCTGACCGATATCTATGTGCGTAACAATCAGGGTGAGTTGATCCAGATGAGCAATCTGGTATCGCAAAAAGAAGAATCCAATCCTCCGACCTTATACCGTTACAACCGTTACATCTCAGCCACGGTGTCCGCGGACCTTAATGATGGGTACACCATCGGAGATGGCATTGCAGCCATGGATGCCGTAAAGGCACAGGTCCTGGATGAGTCGTTCAGTTCTGCATTGTCCGGATCATCCAAAGACTTTGTGGAAAGTTCTGGCGGTTTGTATTTTGCTTTCCTGTTGGCATTGGCGTTAATTTACCTGGCGCTGTCTGCACAGTTTGAGAGTTTCCTGGATCCGTTGATCATCATGTTCACAGTGCCCCTAGCCCTGTTTGGGGCATTGCTTGCCTTATGGATTGGTGGTCATACCATCAACATCTTCAGCCAGATTGGCATCATTGTGCTGGTAGGTATCGTTACAAAAAACGGGATTCTGATTGTGGAGTTTGCCAATCAGCGACGAGAGGCGGGGCTGGACAAATTTGCGGCGGTCATTGAAGCGGCCACCTTGAGATTGCGCCCGATCCTGATGACCAGCATGGCCACGGTGTTGGGCGTACTACCGATTGCTTTGGCATTGGGTTCGGCGGCAACTTCCCGGATTTCCATGGGCGTCGCCATCATTGGTGGATTGCTGTTCTCACTGGTTTTGACGTTGTTTGTGATCCCGGCTGCCTATACATTCTTTAAGCGTAAATAAAGTCATGAATATTCTTTTGAAAATACGATTGTTATTGGTAGCAGGGTTGGCATCCGGTTGGGCCTTTGGCCAGCCGGTACTTAGGATGGACGAGGCGGTACGGATTGCCCTGGAGAATAATTTTCAGGTCCAGATCCTGAGAAATAACGAAACCATCGCCGCCAACAGCAATACCTATGGCAATGCCGGGTATCTTCCTCGTGTCAGCACCACCGGTACCGTATCGTATTCTTCGAACAATACCAATCAAAAATTCTTCAGCGGGGATACCCGTACAGGGGTCGGAGCAGGAAATACCTCAGCTCGTGGCGCCCTGGAAGCGACCTGGACCGCCTTCGATGGCTTCCGGATGTTTGCCACCAAAGAACGCCTGGAAACACTCGAATCACGATCCCACATTGTCACCGAACAGGAGATGCACGGTATTGCCACGGATGTTCAATTGGCGTATTATGAACTGGTCCGTATCCAGCAACAGATCTCAATCACCAAATCTTCGATTGAACTTAACCAATCCCTGCGTGATCTGGCTTCAGGCCGGTTACGGCTGGGCGCGGGAACGGAGCTGGAAGTCTTGCAGGCTACCAACGCGGTCAATGCAGACAGTTCGGCATTGCTCACCCGGGAAGACCAGTTGGATCAGGCTAAAATGGCATTTAACCTGCTTCTTGGTCGTGAGGCCGGAATCGCGTTTTCAGTCCCTGAGGTGATCGAGCCGGTTGCCCTCCCTGCCCTGGATGCCCTAACGCAGCAGGCCATGGATCGTAATTATCAGTTGAGTCTGTTAAATATGGATGAACGCCTGGCTGCACTTTCCATTAAGGAGGCCAAAGCCGATCTATATCCCCGTCTTAACCTCAACCTGGGGTACACGTTTAGCTACTCCCGGGCTGAAGTCGGCTTTTTGTTGTCAAACCGTACCTTCGGGCCGACCGGTGGAGTGACATTAACCTACGACTTGTTTACGGGAAGAAATCTCAAGAAAGATATTGCCAATGCCAATCTGTTTCAGGAGAATATCAAATTGTCCCGGCAGGACATCACCCTGAACATCCGTTCGACCATGGCCCAATTGTTTCAGCAGTACCAGGGCTTACTGCAGGTCCGGGAACTGGAGCTGAAAAATGTAGAGACAGCCACCCGGAATACCGAACTGGCACGTCAACTTTACCAGGCAGGACGCGCCACCGATTATGCGGTTCGCGAGGCGATCCTCCAGGAGACTCAGGTGCGCGACCGCTTGTCGGATTATTCCTTCCGGATGAAGATGGCAGAATTGCATATGAAAAGCCTGGCCGGTATGCCAATGTTTGGTGAATAATTTTACCCAAATCATGCATTAGAATTCGTAGCGAGGCGCATTTCTGCAAAAGTAGCAAGTGTTTCACGGAGGATGCATAGCAAGCTATGTCGACGAAGTGAAGTGCTTAATACTACAGCAAAAATGTGTCGAAGTAGAATAAATCTAAAGGTTCTTTCCATCGTATGCATGCAATCCATACGATCTCACAACGATCTCAAAGAGAAAGCATGAAGAACTTCCAGAATTTTTCTAATGCCAATGCATTTAAAATGGGTTGATTATCAGTTACTTAATCGCATATTCCGCTATAGAAAATTTGGTCTAATGCATGATTTGGGTTAAACCAGGGTGACCTTTTAATTCACCTCATCATTTAGTAAGTACTGCTTTGGTAAAGATGTAATCAGGAATATCCGTATCAAACGCGACTTCACGAATGATGTAATCGGTACCTTCCCCTTGCTTCAGCATGTCTTTATAATTGATCCTGGTCGGAAACCAGCGACCCTGGATCTGTTTTACCTCACTGAGGGTAGTCTTCTTCAGCATTTGTCCACTTTTGGCGTACAACTCCTCCTGTAAGGGCACATATCTGATTTTATCCACCCAGACGACGCGTTTTTCATAGGCAACATCGGGAACTTTGGCATTCAATTCCAGCACCCAGCAGTCCCTCCCGGAAATTTGTTCATTGCGGATGACCTGTGCATCATAAATGGCTGTCATTTTACGATCTTCCATCATGTCTTCGTAGGATAGGTCCGATCCCATCACCGATTGCTTAAGGAGGTGACCGGAGATCTGGATGGTACGGTCAGAAGCCGGCGAATAGATCCAGAGCCGGTCCTCCAATTTTAGCATTTTCGTGCCTTCCTCACGCTCAGGGGCCAGGTATTCGGTCATTGACCGGTTATCACCTGCTGCATAGGTTTTGGCCGTCAGGATCCGTTCATTGCGACGGCCGTGGATGATCATGTCCGACAGGATGACCCGGTTGCGTGAACTCATATTTTCATCGATACGGCTGATGATCAGACGGGCATCGGGGGTGGACTGGCCAGAGGTACTATAGCTCCCTGCCAGGAAGAAAATCCAAACGATGTATTTTTTCATAATGCTAAACCTCTAATTCTTTAAATAATTGAGCAGTTTCGCGTTTGTAGATACCAATTCCTGCCAGCAAATTTCCCAGAACCATGGAGAACAATCCGGGTATAAAACCAATGACAAACAGGTCAAGGGACATCCTGGCACGTAACCGGTTTGGATACATCATACTACTGTCCTGCATGACACTGCTGATGTCGATGCCGTATTTCTGAAGTAGAAAGCAAAACAGGACGCCGAATGTGGTACCGGCGATTGAACCCAGCAGACCGATGATCACGGCTTCGGTGAAGAGAGACCGGTAGATGGCGCCTTTCGATTCACCCAGAGCCAGGCGAATACCAAATTCCTGGTAGCGTCTCAATCCACCGAGAAGACCCGTATTCCACAAGACCAGCGACATGGCAAAGACAAAAATACCGACAAAAATGGCCGCCATGTGATCGGTGTACTGCAGCATGGCACCCATGTTGTTTTGTTGTCCCAGCGTTTGCATGACCGGCTCAAATTCATCACCATCCGCATGATTTTTGTTAAAGTGAGCGGCCAGGGACCGGGCATCCTCATCTTCGTAGGCGCCGGCGTTATGATAGCCGACGATTTCTCCGGCACTGTTGTCCATATCCAACATGTCCTGGGCATCACCCAAATCGGCAATCAGGGTTCCCCGGTCCATCGCCGCACTGCCAAATTTTACAGTTCCGGAAACTGTAAAATTCCGGAAAGCCATGGCACCATTCATCGTCGATCCGAAGAAGGTGATGGTTTCACCTGGCTGGACACCCAGTTTTTGAGCAAAGTCTTCACTGAGCAGGGCTTCACCCGGCGTTGCCGGTAATGCTCCCCGGACCAGTGAATTTTGGATGTTTAATCGATCTATTTCAGAACTGCCCGGCGAGAGCAGGTCAAAAGCCAAGCCGGTACCCGGACCCTGAGAGCGTGTTTCTCCGCCCGGTCCCGGTACGTCGACCAGACCACCAAAATGGATGCGTGGTTTCCAATCGTACTTTGGGTTATCCTGCTTAAGTTCTTGCAGTAATCTGGAAAGGTCTACCAGGGCCAGGTCATTGGGCATTTGATCCTGATTGTCCGCATAAGCCTTGGACATCACCTTGAGGTGACCGGTTTGGAACCGGGCAGTCAAATCGATCATGTCACCCATCACGCCACGAATGTAACCACTGAGAAATACGGTGAGCAGAACGCCAATACTGACGATAACGACTGGCAGCAAACTGCGGTTCTTGTCCCGCAATATGCCTTTGATCAGAAACCGGATCATTGTATTTTACCTTTTAATGCCTGCACAGGATCCATTTTTGCAATTTTACGGGAGGGAAGAAAACTGACAATCGTCGCGGAAATCACCACCAGCATCAAGGTTGCCAGAATCAAGCCCAGTCCAAATACCGGGTACATCCGGTCGGCAATCGGTATGCCCAGGTCCTGTGAATTCATGGGAACCGCAATGCCGGTATGGGCTATCCACCCCAACAAAGGCGTCCCGTAAAGGGCGCCCAGGACCGCTGCGAAAATGGAGGTCATCGCTCCTTCCACGGTGAACAATCCAACCACCTGCTGTCGGGTCATCCCTAACGAAATGTAGGTGCCGATTTCTTTCTGACGGCGGAATACGGACAATACCTGTGTGTCAAAGATGGCCAGCAGAGCGATAGCCAGAAGCAACAAGTACATGACCGAGCCACCCATCTTTTTCATTTTTATGATGTTATTGATCTCGTAAAGCAAATCCTCCTGGGAGCGGTATTTCCAACCGGCTATTTCCGTGTGTTGAAAATTGGCGTCGGCGATAAAATAGGTTGCCTCATCCGGCATCAAGGTCATGTCCTGCAGTTTTTTCAAAGGAACCCAGATTTGTCCTTTGTCGATGCCGGGAACCTGATTTGGAAATACGCCGGCTATGGTCACTGTGGCGGCATCAAATGTTCCATGAATGTCCCGCCAGCGCAACAACACTTCATCACCGGTCTTCAGATGGGATGCCAAAGCCATTTGTTCGCCAATGATAGCCGGGAGATCGGATTTACTGGCAGTCAATGCACTCGTGGGTAGGTCAACCACCGTTTGATTTACATCGATGCCTTTCACCACGATGGACATCGTCCGCCCTTGTGGGTAGAGGGTGCCCAGCCGCAACAATACCGGTGTTAAATGATCGTCCTCAGCCGGTAGGGCAGCATGAGCATCCGTGATGCTAAAAGGATCGAACGGGTCAAAGGTAGCAACCTGAAGTTGCCCGAAGCCGTATTGCCAGGCAATGGAATCGCGCCGTGCCTGCTGGTTCCACCCGTCGATCCACCCATTATAGAAGATGATGATGACGAAAGCAAATGAGAGGACACCGACATTCAGCCAGGTGCGTAACCCGGCTCCCAGCAAATTCCGGTACGCCAGTTGAAATGCGAGTTTCATGTTGGAGTCGATTGAGCGTGAACAATTTCATCCTGGGCAATCCTTCCATCATCCAGATGGATAATCCGCTCGAGGTATTGCATGACCTTCTCATCGTGGGTGGAAAATAAGAAGGTTGTTTTCAATTCCCGGTTCAGGTCTTTCATCGTTTGCAGAATGCCATGGGTGTTGCGGGCATCCAGATTGGCAGAAGGTTCATCTGCAAGAACGATGGAGGGGCGTTTGACCATCGCCCGGGCAATGGCTACGCGCTGACCTTCTCCCCCGGATAATTTCGATGGTTTTTTGTCAGCCAGGTGGGTGAGACCTACCCATTCCAACGCGTCCATCACCGCTTTCTTTCGTTCTGCTTCACTGCGGTTTTGCAGGAGCAAGGCAAATTCTACATTTTCAAAAACCGTGTAAACGGGCAGGAGGTTATAGACCTGGAAGATGAACCCGATTTCCCGGTTGCGCAACTGTGCGGATTCCTTGTGGGAGAGGGTGGCAATGTTTTTTCCAAGCACACTGGCCGTGCCTTCGGAAGGACTGTCCAGCGAACCGATGATGTTCAGTAAAGTGGTTTTTCCGCTGCCACTGGGCCCGACCAGGCCGCTAAATTCGCCCTGGCTGAAATCCAGGTTGATATCCTGCAAGGCAGTAAACCGGCCATCACCGATGGGGTAGTGTTTGGCAACATTGCGCAAAGAAATAACGTAGTCCGAATTCATAATACTAATGGTTATAGACCAGCATAACCCGCAATCCGGGTCCGGAAAACGGGGTGATCCAGTCGGTTTGCTGAATAGCTGTTAGTCCCGGAGGAATGTAAAAAGCCATCAGGTATCCGGTGATCCGGGGAAACTGGTGCTGGTAATTCATGAAAAAGGAAAATTTGGCAGCCTCCCAATTGTAATATTGAATGGCTGTGAGTTGATCGTTGATGGATAATGGGTAAGCCAGGATGGCGGCGGTAAACTGGCCGGGATGATCAAAAGCAAACGCTTTTTTGTCGAGGGTAAAGACCAGATGTTCCATCACAGCGTTGAGGCCATTTCCCAAACCGAAAGTATAGTCTGCACCGATCGTCGCCAGGACCTGGTTGGCAATTGGTTCAGCGGGCAGGTGTAAATGGGTGTATACGGCTTCGATCCAAAGTCCGATACCAAGATCCCATTTGCCATCTATACCAAACCGGTCTTCCGGTACATCCGACTGGGAAGGTGTTGTGAGGCCGGATGGATTGGCATGGCGGCGATGCCAGGAGAATGCCAGTTCCCCTTTCGGTACCGGAAGCTGGAAGCGCGAGCCAAACTCCGGCCGCCGTGGGTTGCCTGCAGCCACATCCAGCCCGCGACGTTCATGGTTCCCGTACAATCCCCATGCCCAGATGTTGGCGTTGTTGAGAAAGTAATATCGTCCGAGTAATCCATAGACGCCGTTGGTAATTTGTAGCGGATCGCGGGGATCTATCTGATTAAACCATTGTAACGGACGTAATGCCGTAGCGGAGCCAAAGTCGATCTTTTGCAGACCACCACGTAATTCGAAACGTGGACGGGCATAGCGGAGCCAGATGCGGTACGGATTCAAGTCGGCATTCCAGGCAGTTGTTTGACCGGTACGAATGGTGGCGGTTCCATACAGATTCACGGAAAATTCTCCATCAATTTTTGTGGTACTATCGAGCGAACGGATAATATTGAGTTGGGGTATGTACCGCGCACCTGCCATAAAACTGGACGGCCTCTGCGGCAAGTAACCCGTAAAAGCAGCGACCTGACCGTCAAAATCCAGCGTACCCTCCTGAGCAAAGCTCCGCAAAAAACAAAATAAAATCAGGAGACTATGTACGCCAATCTTTTTCATGATTGTTTCGGGCGGGAGGTTATGCCAAAAAAGAAGAAAGTGGTGATCTCTTTCACCAGTTCAGCAGGGGAGTCATAAAATTCCATGAATCGTTTGTTTTCCGAGAGCCCCAACAGGTGTTCGGAGAGCAGGGGAATGATTTCAAGTTTTAAATCTGGCCGGATCGCACCTGAACGTTGTGCCTCCCGGAAAAAATCCAGCACAAGACGTGATTGTTCTTCGGCTTGTTGTCTGACGTAGGACTGGAATTCCGCATCCTCGTAGGAAAAAATATCCTGGATCAATTCGACGCTGATGCTTTCGGAATAGTGGATCTTTAGTTGGATGATGGCTTCCATTTTTTCAATGAACGACTGGTCACTGTTAAAAATCTCCACCATGTCCTGTCGGCCGGACGCATATACCTGTTCCAATAGGTCGCGGGCGATGGCCAGTTTGTTGGGATAGTTCCGGTAAAAGGTCATTTTACTGACCCCGGCTTCCTGGCAAATTTCTTCGACGGTCACCCGTTTTAGTCCGTATTTCCAGAATAATTCTTTGGCGGTGTTCAGAAGCCGTTCCTGTGTACCGGTCACTGGCAAGTTAGTTATGCATGTAAAATGATACGAAAATAACTAAATAAAACATGATTCGTATCATTTTATCAAATGCGTAACATCATCTTGAAGTCAAGGAGCCCGGAAGTCGTAATTATTTGACCTGCCGGGGCGCGTCCTCGACCAGGAAAATGCCATTCCGGTTCAAGTCAAAAAAGCCAAATTCGTGAGTGCCCCAGGGAGTATTCAGTCGCAGGCTGTCCCGCATAACGGTACCGCGCGTCACGAATTCATCAAAGTAATAACGGATATTATGAACAAACAAACGGATCACCGAACCACCCAAAAGGGGATCCTGTGGCGTATCCGCATGCCATTGCAAATGGATGGTAAATCCATCCCGCGTGAGGATGGCGTACATGTCGTCGGCCCATACCCTGGTGAAGCCGGTCATTTCTGCGTACCACGCAATGTCCCGGTCGATGTCTGCAGTGGGAAGAACCGGCACAATTTCTAAAAAGGCAGGAGCGGTCATAACCATTTGGAATTTGATCGAGAGGTTTGTTTCAGGAGCCCGGCGTTACCGAACGAGTGTCAGGGCATCCCGGTAATAGGTTTGCTCATTGCGGCCATCTGGACCGAGGTACTCAACCCATATCCGGAATGAATAAACACCGGCCTCCGGACTCCGGCCGGCGGAGGTGCCATCCCAGCCATCGTTTTCATTGCGTGAGCTGAATACGAGATTACCCCAACGGTCCATGATGTCCATGCGAAAGCGCAGGATCTGACAATGGGGATAGACCAAAAAGACATCATTGATGCCGTCACCATTGGGCGAAAAAACATTCGGGCAATAAACCGGGCACTGGGCGGCGCCTGGTTCGTAGCCTGATCCATTTCCATTGCCCTGGTTGGTCCCATTGCCATTGGAACCATTGTTGTTGGGATCCGAACAATCAACCAATGCCTGATTGCCATTGCTGGTTTTGAACAGGGAAACACTGTCCAGCATAATGTAATTGAGGTCATACGATTCGTCGGCAATATCGGCCTGAAAACGAACAAACCGGTCGCCACATTTGGCGGCAAAACGGATCTCATACGGTTGCCATCGTTCATGACTGATGATGACCGACTGCCAGATCAGCCGGCTTTCAGCACAGGGATCGTTGCTTACATAAATGCGCATTTTGGCGGTGCCGATCGGCTGGGGTGCCGAGGGTTTGTGGTTGGGGTCATACATCAAAAAGAGCCGGATCTTATATTCCAGGCCGGGGATCAGGGAATCGGTGAGCTCCTGGTAGATGCCCTCGACGGTGCCATTCCATTCCGGCCGGCCTTCCGTGCGGACACGCGCCACCAGTCCGACGTAGGTGTCACCCGCATAAGCAGGGCGGTCACTGCTGATGGGTTGAATATCCGGTGTACTCACCGAATCACAAACTTGCCATTCCAACGGTATCCGGCTATAAAAGGGGTCCTGTCCTTCAAAGGAACCGTTACGCAGGAGGTTCTGAGCTGTGCTGCCCGTAAAGATTCCTGTTATCAGGATTGGAATAAGAAGACCAAGCCACCGGTGAGTGATCTGTGAAATCATCGTTGCTTCAAGGTAGCGGGAAGCACTGAGAAAAGCAAGCATCGCCAGCCGGTTGGTGATAGCCAAGCTTACTATTGGGTAAATGGCTGTGTTGAAAACGTACAGAGATCATTGACATAGGTGATCAAGTTCGCAAACAGGGCCATTGGTCCTGACAGGGCTTTTGACTATCTTTAGAAGACCATAGAATTCATTATGCCATGAAACAACTATATTTCGGAATTCTGGCAACCGGTATGATATGGACCGGTTGTTCAGCACCTTCTGCGCCTGCAAATACCAGTGGTCCGGAGGCTTTCCCGGAATTTGACGGAGCATCCGTCCAGGTCTACACGACAGCTGCCGGCTCGGCAGAACGAATGAATAAGGGTAGTGACAAGTCCTTCACGGCATCCGGCCAACCCGTTGAGACCGAAATTGCGGTATTTGTAAATCCAGCCAAGACCTATCAGACCATGCAGGGCATCGGCGGAGCCATCACCGACGCTTCGGCCGAGGTCTTTGCCAAACTGTCGGCTGATAAACAGGAAGAGTTGTTAAAGGCCTATTACGATCCCACTGCAGGCATCGGTTATACACTCGCCCGGACCAACATCCATAGTTGTGATTTCAGTTCGGCCAGTTATACGTATGTGACTGATGAAGATAAAGCACTGGGCACTTTCAGCATCGAACACGACCGGATGTACCGCATCCCCCTGATCAAGCGGGCTATTGCAGCGGCTGGTGGCAAATTGCCTTTGTTTGTCAGCCCCTGGAGTCCGCCTGCTTTTATGAAGACCAATCACGACATGCTCCATGGAGGCAAATTGATTCCGGAATTTCGTGATGCCTGGGCATTGTATTACGCCAAATTCATCAAAGCCTATGAGGCCGAGAACATACCGGTTTGGGGATTAACCGTCCAAAATGAACCGATGGCCACCCAGACCTGGGAATCCTGCATCTATACGGCAGAGGAGGAACGTGATTTTCTGCGGGATCATTTGGGACCCACGCTGGAACGAGAAGGATTGGGTGCAAAGAAGATCATTGTCTGGGACCATAACCGCGATTTGCTGGCGCACCGGGCTTTTACCATTCTGGAAGACCCGGAAGCGGCCAAGTATGTGTGGGGCGTGGGATTTCACTGGTATGAGACCTGGACCGGAGGTGATCCCATGTTCGCCAATGAAGGCGTCGTCAAACAAGCCTATCCGGACAAAGAACTGATCTTCACGGAGGGCTGTGCGGAGAGCTTTGACAGCACCCATTACCAGTATTGGCCAAATGCCGAACGGTATGGCCGGGCGATGATCAATGACTTCAACCAGGGTACGGCCGGATGGACCGACTGGAACATTCTGCTTGACGAAGAAGGCGGACCCAATCACGTAGGTAACTTCTGTTTTGCACCGGTACATGCCGATACCCACACCGGTGCTTTGATTTATACACCGGCTTATTATTACATCGGTCATTTCTCCAAATTCATCCGGCCGGGAGCAGTCCGGGTAAGTACTTCGAGCAGCCGCAGCCCGTTGTTGGCGACCACCTTTAAGAATGACGATGGAGCGTACGTTACGGTGGTGATGAATCATACCGGAGAAGCCATTGATTACAAATTGCAGCTATTTGGTCAGGCCGTGACCTTGCAGATTCCGGGACACGCCATTCAGAGTTTGTTGTATCGGCCATCCTGATAGGGGGCCTTCTCATTGGCAATGAGTTGAATATGGATTTCATCAGACATCGATCGATCCTCAGCGGGTTCCGGTAAAGGGTGGATTCCCTGTTGTGAACGCAAAAAATTCGATTTGAAGTAACAAAACCCAAAGTCATGTGCAGATTTTCAAAATTCACGGCTTTCACATTTACTCTGTTGGTGTCAATAAGCGGGGCCTTAATGCCTCCTGCTTCCGCACAGGAAATTCAACCACACGAACCCATCATCGACGTGCATGTCCACGCGATGAAACTAAATCCCAATTTTGCCAGTGATCTATGCCCCTGGTTCCTGTCCAACATGCCCGGAGGTGACCCCAATTCACCGCCTCCATCATTTATGAACGCGGATTGCGTCGATCCGCTTAAGGCGGCAACATCCGATCAGGAAATGCAGGATGCCCTGGTGGAGGTTTGCAAGCGCCTCAACATTACCATGGTGGCCAGTGGAGATGCGGAGATCCTTCACCACTGGTATGCCGCTGCCCCGGAGCATTTCATTCCATCCTTATCATTGAGTTCCGCTGAGGACATGACCGTACAAGCTTTTGAAGATTCGTTATCCAATGGATTTTACCGGGTGATGGGAGAAGTGGCCCCGCAGTATCAGGGTATGTCTCCCAGCGACCTTTCGCTGGATGCGTATTTCGGGGTTGCCGAAAAGCTGGGCGTGCCGGTCGGCATTCATATGGGAACCGGAGGCAATGGCATGGCAAACATCACTGCTCCCAAATACCGCGCTTCCTTGGGCAGGCCATTCCTGCTGGAAGATCTGTTGGCGCGCCATCCCAAACTCAAGATCTGGGTAATGCATGCCGGCTATCCGATGATCGATGAGATGATCGCCCTGATGGGAGCCAATGCCTATGTGTACGTAGATGTTGCCGGATTCATCTGGAGTTACCCGCTGGCCGAGGTGAATGCCTACATTCAACGATTGGTGCAAGCCGGATTTGGAAAGCGAATTTTATACGGAACCGACCTGATGATCTGGCCCAAATTGCTGGAAACTTCCATTGGGGTGATCCAGAATGCGGACTATCTTTCTTACGATCAAAAACGAGACATCCTGTTCAATAATGCGGTGCGGTTCTTCAATCTGGATCCGAAGCAATTCGAAAAATGACCCTATCCGGAAGGAGGAAATCGGGTGGTTGCTCAGTGAGGCAATCTCCACGAACAACCCATCGCGTAGTAATTGGCGGTTTGTTGAAATCCAAATCCCAGGGAAAAGTCAAGCTGAACCGTTGGTGATACCAGAAAAGTCAGGCCCGTGTCCCAGGAAGGTGATCTACCCCAGATTCCAAACGGCTCCAGATAAAATCCCGTCCGGGGTGTTAATGCGGTAGCAATGGAGAGGGAATAGGTGTATTGAGGGTTGCGGTCGGGAAATAGGTCCACTCCGGTATTGTAACCCACCTCTACCCAATCTCCAAGTGCATGAGACCAGGCCAGCTTCCAGCTGGTCCCCCATTGACCGCTGCTGAAAGGAGCGTTGCCGGTGGGTAAGAGGATATGAATCAGCATGGCCAGGGGCACCCTGGACTGGACAAACTGATACTTCAAGCCGACCTCAAGATCATCAAATCCCAGGCGGTGGCCCGGGTTTTCCGGTGATGCCAGGGATAATCCGGTCACCAGACGAAATTCCAGCCGTTGTGCAGGTGCGTACCGCCATAAATTTTGCAGGATATTCCAGGTTAAATCATGATCAGACCGGTTCAGGGCGATACCGCTTTCGATTTGCAGGCAATGAAGCGGAACGACCCAGGCCGATTCGGTTTGATCGGGACGGTCGGTGCTAAGCTCTTGGCCAGAGCAAGGCAACCACCAGGCCGAGATAAAAAGAGACACCAGGAGACGCATAACCAACAATTTAGATAAAGCTAAATAAAAAATTAGATAAGTCTAAAAATAATTTTAGTCTTTTCATAAATGTTTATTTTCGGTGGTTGCCGGTCAAAATTGAATCTTAACTGGTCAGATCCATGCGATATCTCCTATTTTTAGGCATCAGAAACAAACGGCAAGATGCGACTGCACCAACAATTCCTTTACCCATCCATCGGTTTATTATTTTTGGTAACCAGCCAGGCGTGTCGCCAGAATACCCCGCAAACCGCAGAACCGTCACTATCCCATTCCTTACGGGAGTACGTGGAACGCCATGATTCGGCATCGTGGCAGGTCATGGATTCCATTCGCGGAGACGGGCAACGTACTTATGTCCTGAAACTGATCTCTCAGCGGTGGCTCACGGAAGCGGAGGTGAAAGATCCGGTTTGGTGGCACTGGATCACGGTCGTCGTTCCGGATAGTTTACAAAGCAATACGGGCATGCTTTTCATCGATGGCGGCAGCCGGGATGAACCGCAACCGGATCAGGCCGGTGAAGGTTTTGTCGGCATGGCCCTTACCAGTCATTCGGTGGTCGCCGATCTACGCAATGTTCCCAACCAACCGGTCACCTTTATAAATGATACGTTTGGACCCCGGGTAGAAGATGAACTCATCGCATATGGTTGGCGTCAATTTCTGGAAGGTGGCGCCAGGGATGCAGACATCCGCTGGTTGGCGCGCATGCCGATGACGACGGCAGCTGTGCGGGCAATGGACGCCCTTGAAGATTTTACCCGGAGATTTACCAAACCCGTGCAGCAATTTGTGGTAGCTGGTGCATCCAAACGGGGCTGGACGACCTGGACCACCGGGATGACGGATAAGCGGGTCATCGCAATCGTGCCGATCGTGATCGATTTGCTCAATCTGCAGCCTTCCTTTCAGCATCATTGGCAGGTGTATGGCCGCTGGGCTCCGGCGGTAGGGAATTACGTCCAGGAAGGGATTATGGAGTGGCAAGGTTCCCGGGAATATGCCCGCATGCTTGCCCTGACCGAACCATACTCCCTCCGGAATGAACGCATTATCCCCAAACTCCTCCTGAACGCCACCGGTGACCAGTTTTTTCTCCCGGATTCCTGGAAATTCTATTTGGATAGTCTGTCTGGTGAAAAATTAATGCGATACGTGCCCAATTCGGAACATTCCATGCGCGAGACTGACGCCTGGGCGACATTAATGACGTTTTATCGAATGCTGGTTGAAAATAAACCCCGGCCATCGTTCCGCTGGTCGGTCGATGAGGGCACCATCCATCTTGAAACCGATCCAAATCAACTTCCGTCAGCCATTACCTTGTGGCATGCTCGGAACCCGCAGACACGTAATTTTCAGGTAGATAGTATTGGCCGGGCCTATCAGGCAACGGACCTACCATTGCGGCCAGATGGCCGGTACACCGTACGCGTTGAGCCACCCCAGTCAGGCTATTCCGCTTTTTTCGTCGAACTTACCTATCCGGAATACGATGGAATGGATTTGAAACTGACTACCGGTGTGGTCGTCACTCCGGACACATATCCCTATCAACCATTTGTAAGTACGATACCGCGGGGAACCCGGGATTGACCCAGGTGATGCCGGAGTTAATTAGTTAATGAGTGAATGGGTTAATGAGGAAGTAGTCAGTAGTCAGTAGCAAGTAGGCAGAAATCAGTAAGTAGTTTCCTTCTCCCTTCTTCTTTGGTCTTTGTCCCATCATTCCATAATCGGGATCTCTCCACTACGGTCGAGATGACAATGAGCAAAGAAAACCCCGCACCCCGTACCTCACACCCCGCCACCTGTTAATATGTTTATGTGTGGATTTGTTAATGAGAATTGCCGGGAACGCTCTTTTTCCTTTCACCCCGCACCCCGTACCTGAGTTAATAAGTTAATGAGTGGATGGGTTAATGAGGAAGTAGTCAGTAGTCAGTAGCAAGAAGGCAGAAATCAGAAAGTAGTTGCAGTTCAGCCGTGTGTTCGGCCGTTGCCCCATCATTCCATAATCAGGATCTCTCCACTTCGGTCGAGATGACAATGAGCAAAGAAAACCCCGCACCCCGTACCTCACACCCCGCCACCTGACCCCGCACCCCATTACCCCATACCTCGCA
>JAGQXC010000272.1 GCA_020436785.1 Saprospiraceae bacterium
AACCGGACCTGATTTTTGACCACGATCAGATGGTTGATGGTGCTATACGGAGGTTGCGTCGACGGGCAGCATCGAATCCCATCGGTTTCGAATTGCTGCCGGAAAAATTTACCATGCGGCAACTGCAGAAGTTGTATGAAGCCATCTATTCGGAAGAATTAGATAAGCGCAACTTCACCAAAAAGATCAACTCGCTGGATGTCCTGGAGAAGCTGGACGAAAAGGATAAGACATCATCGAGAAAAGGATCATTTCTCTACCGCTTCAACCAAAAAGAATACGAACGGAAAACCGATGACGGATTTGTATTTAAGATGAAATGATCAATCCGGGAGAATCGTGCCAATGGACAACCCTGATGGCTTTTTAATTGGTCATTTCAATCAAAAGGATCCGCTATTGGCAACCGGATCGAACCTGCTTTCCCATTTTCTCAGTCACTCCGGATGTTCTCGACCGGATTGGTGTTTGTAATGGTCCGGTTTCAGGTTTTTTAAGGATCTTGATGTATGGAGTCATTCGAAAGCGAAACCGGGAATGTCATCCCACAAGGCCTGACGCTGATCCCTGGTTTCGATCAGGACTTTCTGTCCGTATTTGGTGACGGTGTAGTAGCGTTTTCTTTTTCCTCCGCGTTCCGGAGTCGATTCACCCAATTCCGAGGTGAGGTAACCTTTTTTTTCCAGCCGTCCCAAAACCGTTTGCAACGAGCCGATGGAAACTTTGCGTTTCAACCGGTCCTCGATCTCGTCCAGAATAGCTATGCCATAGGCATTACCGTAGAGAATGCCGATGGTTAGTAACACGATTTCCTCAAACTCCCCCAAATGGTACCTGCTCACGATTTTATATTTGCCTTAAATGTAGTTTAAATATTTAAAAACGACAACAAAGGTTTAAATAAAGACGCACCCGGCGGATAGAAGGTTACACCACCATCGCTGTTTTTTGGCGGTACCATCATCCATTTTGCTGGCGCCGTAAACCTATTTGAAGTATCTTTTGCAGATGCAATGGAATGCATGATCTGTATATGACAAAGTTGTTTGTGATGATGCTGATCGGGGTGGGCCTACGGGCAGGCTGTGCCCATTGGCATTTACCTTCAGCCGCCGAAATGGAAGGCCGTCAGGCGGGAGAAGTCATGCAATTGGATTCCTTCCGGTTTAACTGGTGCCCACCCGGTACCTTCCTGATGGGCAGTCCCGCCACTGAGTATGGGCATCGGTCCGATGAACAACAGGTGGAAGTCATCCTGACCCAGGGATTCTGGATGGGAACATTTGAAATTACCCAACGGCAATGGATCAACGTGATGGGGCGTTACCCGGACAAGCTGCCGGATGACCAGTTTGGCAATGGTCCGGACTTTCCGGTTTATTGGATCAGTTACCAGGAAGCGATGCAATTCTGTGCGGCATTGACCACACGGTGGCACCGTTCCGGTGAGTTGCCTGCGGACTGGATGGTTCTGTTACCCACCGAAGCCCAATGGGAATATGCCTGCCGGGCAGGAAGTGCTACGGCAACGTCCTTTGGGGATACTTTGCGGCTGGAGGAAGCCAACTTCCATCCATTGAGTGGGGCATTGCCGGAAAATTTCGTGACAACAGCTACTCCGGTGGGAAGTTATCCGCCCAATGCCTGGGGATTGCACGATATGCATGGCAATGAATTTGAATGGTGCCTGGATTGGTACCATAGGCTTCTCCCGGGTGGAATCGACCCCGATTTGTCCCAGGTCAGAGGGGAACCCAACCGCGATGGGACTTATTCAAGGGTACGTCGCGGCGGCGCCTGGAACGACGAATACCAATATTGCCGCTCGGCCTTCCGTTTGCGGTATGAACCGGACCGACGTGCCGACCACATCGGATTCCGGGTGGTTATCCGTCAGGTAAAAATTTGATGGCCAGAGATAGGGTAGCAGAGTCCGTGATGGGAAGAAAATGGTGGAGCTGCCGGGAGTCGAACCCGGGTCCAGAGAAAGTACCCATAAGCTTTCTACATGCTTAGATTAAGATTTGAGTTTAAGACAAC
>JAGQXC010000273.1 GCA_020436785.1 Saprospiraceae bacterium
TCACCCATGTGTTTGCCCCGACACCCATTCGGGAAGAGCAAGGTGTACGCGCTCCGACGGGAGGAAAGGAAGTAGTGATGGTCGATGCGGCATTACATGCCATCGATGAATTAATGCGTAAGCATCCGGAATGCCTGCTGTATGGTCAGGATGTAGGGAGGCGCCTGGGAGGCGTATTCCGGGAAGCAGCCACCCTGGCGGAAAAATACGGGGACCATCGGGTATTCAACACGCCCATCCAGGAAGCATTCATCATCGGAAGTACGGTCGGCATGTCGGCTGTGGGATTGAAGCCCATCGTTGAAGTCCAGTTTGCCGATTACATGTGGCCCGGATTGAATCAATTGTTTACCGAGGTCAGCCGCTCGTGTTACCTGTCCAATGGCAAGTGGCCGGTGAGCTGCATCATCCGCGTTCCCATTGGAGCTTATGTGGGCGGTGGACCCTACCATTCATCCAGCATCGAATCGGTCGTTACCAATATCCGGGGCATCAAAATTGCCTACCCCAGCAATGGAGCCGACCTCAAGGGGTTGATGAAAGCCGCTTATTACGACCCGAATCCGGTGGTGATCTTTGAGCATAAAGGTTTGTACTGGTCCAAGGTGCCGGGCACTGAAAAAGCCAAATGCGTTGATCCGGCCGAGGATTACCTCCTGCCCTTCGGCAAAGGGCGGATGGTTTTGGAAGCCGGGGATCCTGCTATTCTGGTGGTTACTTACGGGATGGGTGTTTATTGGGCGGCTGAAGCTGCGAAATCCCTGTCAGATAAAATCGGTATTCTGGACCTGCGAACCTTGTACCCACTGGATGAAGTCCTGATCCGGGAGCAGGTGGCCAGATACCACAAAGTATTGGTCCTCACGGAAGAACCTCCGCATCCTTCCTTTGCTCAGAGCCTGGCCGGTTGGATTCAGCAGGAGTGTTTCCGTTCATTGGATGCCCCCGTCCGGGTGCTGGGCTCCCGGCAGTTGCCGGCCATTCCTTTAAACCGGACCCTGGAGGTGACCATGCTTCCCAATCCCGAAAAAGTGCTCACCGTATTGCAGGAACTTATAGATTACTAATTCCGATAATATCATATTTTAGCGGCAATAAAATCGCTAAAAAATACCTTATGAAACTTTGGAACCAACTGCTTTTGCTGGCTGCACTGGCTGGCCTCACCAGCTGTGCACAACTTTCCTCTTTCCAAACGGCCAAGACGGTAGGAAAAAACAATGCGGAGATCGGATTTGCAGCTTCCGGAGCCGGATTTACCGAACTGATTGATGATGCCGACGGAACCACTCCTGTACTGCCGGTCATTGAGTTATGGGGACGTTACGGGGTAGGTGAACGCGTCGATGTAGGACTGAAAGTGTCAACCGGACTCAGCGGCGTATTTGACGGAAAGTTCCAGATCGTCGGTGACCGTTATTCCAAATTTGCGTTGGCACTTGGTGGTGGCCTGGGCTTTCAGGGGGGTACCCTGGATAATTTGTTACTGCAGGCACACATCCCTCTCCATATGTCGGTGCACCCCTCTGAAAAATTTGCCATTTACCTGACTCCGCGCTACATCTCCCAATTTGTCATTGGCGATGGCAGCCTGAATTATGGAGGCGCCTCCTTTGGGCTGGAAGCCGGTCAGAAGGTGAAATTTTGTATGGACTTCAGCTATTTCTCCACCTTTAGCGATGTCAACGACGTCAATTCCATCTTCAACGATTTTGGCATCGGACTCTATCAGCTCGGGTTTGGGGTGAAGTTCCGCATCGGGGATAATTGAAAAGTTAGACATCAGACACTAGATCACCAGACATTAGACGCAGAGCGGGTATTGACCGATGGTTTTGTATTTTGAGTCAAAAACCATGCGTCTCTGGTTCACCCTTATCTTGACACTGCTGGGATCGGTTCAAGCACCTGCCCAGGATCTTTCTTTATGGTACCGGCAACCTGCCCGGGTCTGGGAAGATGCATTACCCATAGGTAATGGCCGGATTGGCGCCATGATTTTTGGCGACCCGGAGATCGAATACCTGCAACTGAACGATGACTCCATGTGGCCAGGAGGTCCCGAATGGGACAACCCACCGGCAACCCGCCAGGATCTCGACGAAGTCCGGCGCCTCCTCCTCCTGGGAGAGATCACTGCCGCCGAGAATTTGTATGTACAGAAATTTTCCCGCAAATCCATCACCCGGTCCCACCAGACCCTTGGCGATTTGCACCTGCGGCTCGGGCATCAGGATGTGACCGATTACCGGCGGGATCTGGATCTGGCGACGGGCATAGCCACCGTGTCTTACCAGGCTGGCGGATACCAGGTTAACCAGCGCATGCTGGCTTCAGCTCCTGACCGGGCCATTGTCCTGGAATTAACCTCCACCGATCCTCAGGGTTTGACCGCCAGTATCCGTTTATCCCGCCCCGGAGATCACGACCACATCACTTCCCGGACGAAAATCAATGCAGAGCTGGCCCTGCAAATGCGGGGGCAGGTCACCCAGCTGGGCGGAAAACTGGACAATGAACCCCTGCCCATCGATCACGGCGTACAATTTGACACCCGCCTGGGCGTCTGGGCTCCCGGCGCCCAAACGGAGGTTTCCGGAGATAGCCTCACGATAACCGGGGCTCCAAAAATCACCCTTTACCTGGTCAATAACACCTCCTATTACCAATCGGATTTTTCAGCACAAAGTACAATCGATCTGCAGGCCATCCAGGGAAAATCCTTTGAAGAACTGGCTTCACGGCACATCGCCGATCATCAGCAATATTTCAATCGTTTATCCCTGGATCTGGGCGGCGCGGATCTGACCGGCATACCTACCGATCAACGCCTGGAACGAGTGAAACAAGGAGGCGAAGACCCCGGACTGGAAGCACTACTGTTTCAGTACGGTCGCTATCTGCTGATCGGGTGCTCCCGTCCGGGCACCAATCCGGCCAATCTGCAAGGATTATGGAATCGCCACATCGAAGCGCCCTGGAATGCCGATTACCATCTGAACATCAACATCCAGATGAATTACTGGCCGGCCGAAGTCACCAATCTTAACGAGCTCACCACGCCTTTCTTCGATTTTATTGATAAAGTCATCGCTCGTGGCAAATCCACCGCCCGGGAAAATTACGGCATGGAGGGCTCGGTACTACCCCACGCCACCGATCTGTGGGCGCCCGCCTGGTTGCGTGCGGCAACTCCCTTCTGGGGCAGCTGGCTCGGTGCCGGCGGATGGCTGATGCAACATTACTGGCAACATTTCCTATATACCGGTGACCAAACCTTTCTCCGCGAACGGGCCTATCCTGCCATGCGCGAAGTGGTCGCCTTCTACGGAGATTACCTCATCGAGGATCCCCGTGACCACTCCCTGGTGATGGCGCCTTCCAGTTCACCGGAAAATCAATATTACCTCCCCGACAGTACCAAAGCCACTTTCTGCCTGGGGAGTGCCATCGATCAGGAGATTGTAGCCGAAGCCTTTGATCATTTCATCCAGGCCAGTGAATTGCTGGGACGCGATGATGATTTGTACCGGATTATTAAAGAAAAACGGTCCCGCCTGCGCTCTGGCACGGTGATCGGACCGGATGGCCGGCTGCTGGAATGGGATCGCCCGTATGCCGAACCGGAGCCGGGGCATCGCCACATGTCCCACCTCTACGCATTCCACCCGGGAGATGCCATCACCAAAACCAAAACACCTGATCTTTACGCAGCCGTAAAAAAAACCTTGCAGTACCGCCTGGATCACGGGGGTGCCGGTACCGGGTGGAGCCGGGCCTGGCTGATCAATTTTTCAGCCCGGTTACACGATGGCAACATGGCGCACGACCACATCCGCTTGTTGCTGGAAAAATCGATTACCACCAACTTATTTGACATGCATCCACCCTTCCAGATCGATGGCAATTTTGGATTTACCGCCGGCATTGCCGAGATGCTCATGCAATCGCACGATGGCCGGATTGAAGTGCTGCCAGCCTTGCCGGATGCGTGGTCAACCGGGTCCATCACCGGCCTGAAGGCCAGAGGTAATTTCGTCGTATCGATCAAATGGGAAGATCGTCAGGCCAGCGAGGTAACGGTTACGGCTCCCGGAGGAGGTCAAACCCAACTGCAAATCGGTGATGAGCTGATTCCGGTCGACCTGGTTCCCGGAAGCAGCTATCATTGGATAAGAAATTAATGCAAAAATCCATTAATTGGACTAAAACCCATTGATTTCTCCAGGATCGGTCCTTACATACCAACCAAACGAAGATTAATCGCTAATTTAAGTCATCACACATTTCGTATATCCTCCCGGGAGATATATATGGTTGAATTTCCTGATTCTCCTTGACGATTTGATTTAAACCTTCATTTAATGCGATTTCTCTTTTTCACCGGGTTGATAATTACTTTCCTTTTCACCAGTCTACCCGCACAGGACATAAACAAATCAGCACCAGTGATGAACCAGCAGTTTAAAGTAGCAGCCGTGCAGGCTGCTCCGGTCTACCTGAATAAAGCGCAAACCGTCAAAAAGGCATGCAAACTCATTAAAGAAGCTGCCGACCACGGTGCACGTATGGTGGTATTTCCAGAGGCATTTATTCCCGGTTATCCGGATTGGATATGGTTAATCCCCAACAGCAAAAGTGCAGACCTCAATGCACTGTACCTCGAGCTGGTGCGAAACTCAGTATCTGAAAGTGATGAAAGCATTCAACAAATTGCTGCAGCCGCCCAGGAAAATGGCATTTACGTGGCCATGGGCATGAATGAACGGAATGAGGAATCCAGTAACGCCAGCCTTTACAATTCCATTTTTTACTTCGACGATCAGGGCCGGTTAATTGGCAAACATCGTAAACTCATTCCCACCAGTGCCGAACGATTGATCTGGGCCCGCGGAGACGGACGGACGATGGAGGTATACACAACGCCCTTCGGGAAAATAAGCGGTCTGATTTGTTGGGAAAATTATATGCCTCTTGCTCGTGCATTCCTGTATGAAAAAGGAGTTCAAGTCCTTGCCGCTCCTACCTGGGACAAAAGCCCGGGCTGGCTGAATGCCATCCAGTTTATTGCGCGGGAAGGCGGTCTATTTATCATCAGTGCCTGTCAGGCCTTTGCCATGGACGATATCCCCGATAACTATGAATTCAAAAAACTTTATCCGCCGGGAAGAGAATGGGTCAATCAGGGTAACAGCTGCATTATGGGTCCCAATGGAAAAATTTTAGCCGGTCCACTGGAGGAACAGGAAGGAATTTTGTACGCTGAAATCAATCCTGAAGATATTGTGGTGGCTAAACGCATGTTTGATGCCGCTGGTCATTATGGCCGGCCGGATGTGTTCCAATTGCATGTAAAAGACGATCCAAAACACTAAGCTCGGCATATCGATTAAAATTCGATGTTTTTACATTTTGGTTAAGTACAAATGAATGTTTCTCGCCTTTGTATCTAAAAATGGCTATGAAACGCATTGAATTTCTCAAGAAAGCAGGCCTGGGACTGATCACCACCTCGGCACTGATGGCCTGCACCAAAGAGGATCTAACCGGTGGAATCACCGATGAACCCACTAATACACCAGGATCAACCAACGGGGAATCGGCAGATAATTGCAGTGTCACCAACCCGGAAACCGCCGGACCCTTTCCGACCAAGAATCCCAGTGACCTCCAGATGCAGGACATCCGCAGCGACCGTACCGGCGTACAAATGGATATCACCCTGACTGTGGTCAATGCCACCAACGGATGTGCCTTTCTGCCCGATGCCATCGTGGACATTTGGCATTGTGACCGGGAGGGCTATTATTCGGAATATGGCGGCACCGGTATGCAAAGCGTAAATCTCACCAATGTGCATTTTCTGCGTGGTCGGCAGGTGACCGACCATGAAGGACAAGTCCGGTTTACATCGATCTTCCCGGGCTGGTATTCGGGTCGTGCGCCACATATTCATGTGCATATTTACAATGCCAGTGGCAAATCCCTGCTGGTTACTCAGATTGCCTTTCCGAAAACAGTTTGTGATCATGTGTATACCACGGCAACCAATCTGTACACCAAAGGGACTCAGGATACTACCAACGAACGGGATAATGTCTTTGGGGATGGCTACGCCAATGAACTGGGATCAATCGCCGGAAGCATCGATGAAGGCTATGCATTGATCCACACCATTGTCGTAAGCGCATGATCCCTGCATTGGATATCCAAGTTACGGGAGCCAGCAATGTTGGACAGCTGCGTCCGGTGATCGTCGAACTGGGCTACCGTAAAGTATTCCATGCGGATAGCCCGGACGGCTGGGAAAGGGATTTGTTTGCCGATACCTATCAGGAATTCTGCATGCAAGCTCAATTTTATGATCCCGAAGGCAAATGGCCGAATTGGGATGGATTGTTGAGGCAGTTTCCCCGCGCAGAGAAATTACATGGCCTGGTCAGCACGGCAGCAATCGGTTATCTGCGTGCACGGAACCAGTGGATCCCGGATATCCTGAATGCAATGGACAAGCCATGCCTGACATTTCAGCAATTTCAATTTGAAGTCCTGGCTTCCCACCGACAAAGAAAGTCGGAACACCGGGTGGCAATTACTTTTTATTCGGGGGCCATGATCTGGCTGGACCAATTGGTTGACACCATGCTCCTTGCTCCCACGGATCAGTACGATGGTTGGCTCAATGGGGAAAAAATACATCCGCTTGTAGTCCGGATGCGACCGGGACTATTTATTCATTCCATACAAAAACCAATCAATGATCAACACCACACCAGCGACCCGCATCCTTTTGGCTGACCGCCGCAAACGATCCGGACAGGGCTTTCTGACCGCAGTACCCCCAATGACCATCCATGATTGGTACCTGGATCCCGGAGCTTCCCTGGCCGGGCACAGCCGGGTTAGCGAGGTCACATTATTTCTGCCTTATGTGGGGGATGTAATCTTCGATGGGGAAGGTGGGCGTCTCCAGGTGGAGGAGCATCAGGCACTGGCCTCGTGCAGAAGCAATAAACCATACCGGATCAGTAATCCGTACCCGGAAGATGCCATTAATCTGCTGCAAGTTTCGCTGACCAGTAATCTTTCGTTCAACCCATCCATCATCGACCGGTCATGGCCTGTAGATTCTCCCTGGATTCCTATGCACCCGCAAATCCAACTTGGAAGATTCGGCGGTCGAGATGAAGCCACCATCCTTGCGGATGAATGGAATAACACCGTCCTGTTCGTCGTGCAGGGTGCCTTTGAAGTGCAACATTGCCTCCTGGAAAATCGCGACGGCTTACTCGTCGAAGGTCAGGATGACATCGAAATCGAAGCCTTATCTCCGGATGCAGAAATCCTGGTAATTCACCTGGAATAATCCGTTTACCATGGGTAAATGGTCTCATCATTCCGGGAAAGTACCCGGACGGCCACCAGGAGATTGGATTATCTTTTCTTGAATAGTCCGATGATAAATAACAACACTACAGCTCCAACTACCGCCGTGAGGATGCTGGACAAACTGAATCCACCGGTGGTTGCACCGGCGAAGCCCAACTTTTGGCCCAGCCAGCCGCCCAGGAATGAGCCGAGAATGCCGACGACAATATTGCCAAACAGGCCAAACCCGCTTCCTTTGTAAAGCTGTCCCGCCAGCCACCCGGCCACTGCACCCAGCAAGGCCCAGATCAAAATGCTTTCAATACCCATCGTTGATTAGTTGTTTTGGTCAATATCTTCAAGATACAAAAGATAACTATATGGATTTGTTTATTTTATAAATAAAGATTTATTTAATTTATAACTGCGGTCAAATTCCATGTTTTGAAACTTACTTTGAAGCCGAGACCATGGCGAGCCGATTTTGATCGTGGCCGGTTGACTTCCTGAAATTTGGTTCCGAACGATTACATACCGCCAATGAAATGGTATATTTATTTCCATGAGAAAATGGGTCCTCTTTTATACCGCATTGAGCTTTACCCTCATTCTTTCCGGTCAGACCGCCACGTCAACCATCCAGCATTTGGATGATTACTTTGAACAATCCCGCCAACAATGGAATGTGCCCGGAATGGCGGTGGCTGTCGTCAAAGACGGTAAAGTGTTGTTGGCCAAAGGATATGGTGAACGAAAACTGGGTTCCGGGCTGGCCGTCAATGATCAAACCATTTTTAACATCGGCTCAACCAGCAAGGCATTCACCGCCATGGCCATGGCCATCCTTGTCGATGAAGGCAAAGTGCAATGGGATGACCTGGTGGTGGATCACCTGCCGCAATTCCAGCTTTCGGACCCCTATGTGACCCGGCAAATGCGCGTCCGTGATTTGTTCACCCACAATCTGGGATTACCCAACACCGATTATTTTTGGGCAGGAATGTCCATTTCCCCGGATGAAATCCTGTACCGCATGCGCAATGTGCCGATGGCCTATCCGATACGGGGAGGATATACCTACCAAAACATTATGTACCTGGCTGCCGGTAAGCTCATCGAAAAATTGAGTGGTTTATCCTGGGCGGACTTTGTGCAAAAGCGCATTTTTAATCCCTTGCAAATGGCTAACAGCTATCCGACCAAAGCATTGAGCCAGGTGCAGACCAACCGGTCCATACCCCATCATTATGCTTATGGTACCGGACCGATCATTCCCATTCCGGACACGAACGCGGATTCGATCGCTCCTGCGGGCGCCATTTGGTCCTGCATCGCCGATATGTCCAGGTGGGTGGTGAGCGTTATTGACAGTTCAAAATACGAGGGTGGGCGACTCGTCAAGCCAGCCACCTGGATGGAACTTTTTAACCCCGGAGCCATCGTCCCGGCCAATGACTTTTATCCAACCGCCAAACTGACCAAGCCCAAATGGATCACCTATGCCAAGGGTTGGTTTCAGGAGGATTACCATGGTCAGGGCGTTGACTTCCACACTGGCAGTCTGGGTGGCACCATCGCTCAGATCGGCTTGATCCAATCCGCGGGCATCGGCTATTATTTCCTGGGCAACCTGGATCACGCGGAAGTACGCCATGCGCTAATGTACCGCACGTTCGACGCACTAACCAATACTCCGGAACTACGGGACTGGAGCAGCGAATTTCTGATATTGTACGGATCCGCACCAGAACGGATGCAAAAAGCACTCGACAAGATGAATGCCGAACGGATCGCAGACACCCATCCGCGGGTACCCTTAAGCGGGTACACGGGATCTTACGAGCATCCGGTATGGGGAACCATCCGTATAGCCGTAGAAGCAGAACAATTGTCGGTGGTGGAGCCAGTCCTGCTGACCGGGCCTTTGGACCACTGGCATTTCGATACGTTTCACTTCCGGGTCGAAGAGAATCCATCAACCGCCAGGAACTGGATGCATTCCATTACCTTCCATTTCAATAATCAGGGTAAGGTGAATTCCTTAACCTTGGGTCCGCTCGGAGTATTTGTCCGGGCCGATTAAATCCCGGCAGGCTGCCATGGTCAAATGGGTGAGACCATTTAGCGCCGAATTTTGTACATTAATACTTGGTAACCGTGCTGATTTCTGGATGCCAGTCTAACCTTCAAAGGACCGCGATATGACAAAAGGCCAAACCACCCATCCATTTACCCGCCGGCAATTTCTCGAGACGGGGATTTTAGGGGCAACCGTTGTTGGACTTTCTTCCACTCTGGTTGGACAATATGCGTGCACCAGCAACCGGGATAAAATGGTTTACGGCGCCTGTTACCACGATTGTCCGGATTGTTGCAGCTGGGAAGTAACGGTCAATCAGGGACAAGTTACCCAGTTTCAGGCCAGTACATCCAATCCCTTCACGGCCGGCAAGCTGTGCAACAAAATGGACAAATTCCCTCTGGAAGTGACGTACCACCCTTCCCGGATCTTAACCCCGCTCAAGCGAACCGGACCCAAAGGGTCTGGCGAATTTACCCCCATCAGCTGGGAACAAGGACTTAAAGAAGTGGCCGCAAAAGTCCAGGAAAACATCAATGCCTTCGGCGCCCAATCGGTCCTGCCTTTCGGTTATGCCGGTACGGAAGGGCTGATCCAAAATGGGGCCATGAGCGCCCGTTTTTTTGCCCGGCTGGGTGCTTCGAAACTGGGCCGCACCATTTGTGGCGAGGCGGCCGCCACTGGTACCGGAGCCGTCCTGGGATGCACCACCGGAGTCCTGCCGCAAGATTGCGTCCATGCCCGTTACCTCATCCTGTGGGGCACCAATACCATCAACTCCAACCAGCATTTGTGGCCCCTGGTCCAACAGGCCCGGCAGCAAGGCGCCAAATTGGTAGTCATCGATCCGTACCGGTCCCGCACCGCACAAGAGGCGGACTGGCACATCCAAACCCGGCCGGGCACCGATGTCCTGTTGGCGCTCTCCCTGATCCAGGTGCTGCTGGAAGAAAGATTGTACGATGAAGAATACCTCAGAAATTACACTACCGGTTGGGAGTCGTTGACGACCTATGTCCGGGACTATGCCCCCGAGCAGGTCAGCCCGACAGTCGGATTGACTGCCGATACCATCCGCACCCTGGCTCGTGAATACGCCCAGGGTAATCCATCTCTGATCCGTGTCCTTATCGGTATGGAGCACCAGGCCAACGGCGCCAGTGCCTTCCAGGCCATCGCCATGCTCCCTGCCATCACCGGTGCCTGGCGACATCTGGGCGGCGGCTTGTTGCATTACACCTACGAATTGGCAGGGCAGGCCCTCAACTGGGACCGTTTGGCGCTGGACGGCACCCTCGGAGATCCCAACGTCAGGGAGATCAGTATGATCCAAATCGGTCAATCGCTCAATGATAACGAGTTGGCGCCTCCCATCAAGACGCTTTTTGTCTATAACGCCAACCCGGCGGTGACTGCGCCCAATCAGAACCTGGTCCTGCAGGGGCTGCGTCGGGAGGATTTGTTCACGGTCGTCCTGGAACATTTCATTACCGACACGGCTAGGTATGCCGATTACATCTTCCCAGCCACCACCCAACTGGAGCACTGGGACCTGATGACCTCCTGGGGTCAGGATTACATCAATCTCAACGAACCGGCCATTCCCCCACTTGGAGAAGCCAAATCGAATTCGGACTTCTTCCGTCTGCTTGCCAAAGAACTGGGCTGGACCGAGGACTATTTTCAGGAAACGGACGAGGACATCATCCGGTCAGCCTTTAATACCGACCACCCCTTCCTCAAAGGGATCACGTTCAAAAGCCTGCGTCAAAAAGGGTGGGCCCGGCTTAATCTCCCGCAGCCCTGGATCCCTTTTAAAGAAGGTCATTTCCCCACCGAATCCGGTAAATGCCAGTTGTTTCCTCCCGATGGGGTGACCCTGCCGGTCTATCAACCGGTTGAGCACGCTGCCGAGGAGCTGGAGTCTTTCCCGCTCCAGATGATGGCCATCAAATCGACCAGCCATTTCCTCAATTCCAGTCACGCCAATGCTGAACGGTTGATCGAAGCTGAGGGGGCGCCACATCTGGACATCCATCCCGACGATGCGGCAAGCCGGCAGATCAGCGACGGCGAAACCGTCCTGGTCTTCAACCAGCGGGGGGACCTGCAGTTGACCGCGCGGATTGGCGATAATGTCCTGCCCGGGGTGGTCAGCATGCCGCAGGGTTATTGGTCTTCGTTGCTTCCGGGTAAATCCTCGGCCAATGCCCTCACCACCGACCGGTTTACCGACCGGGGACATGGAGCCGCTTTGCAGGAGACCTGGGTCCAGGTACAAAAAATCGGGTAACTACGAGGCACGAACCCATAAAGAATAACGAAATGAGCCGCTTACCATCATGAAATTCTATGGCCTTTACTCCAGCTTTCCTGGCGCTACCCTTTTGTTGATCCTGTTGCTTCCCTTGCAGTCCTGCCGGCCGGCGGACGGGACAGGCAATGATGTGGTCATTTACGGGGGGACAGCCGCTGCCGTCACTGCTGCCGTGCAGCTCAAACAGATGGGTTTAACGGTCCGGATCGTTTGCCCCGAATATCACCTGGGAGGCATGTCCAGTGGCGGGTTGGGTTTTACCGATACCGGCAATAAGGCCGTGATTGGCGGTTTGGCGCGCAAATTTTACCAGGGCATTTACGATTATTATCAGCGGCAGGAAACCTGGCAATGGCAGCAGCCGGAGGAATACGGTAATCGCGGACAGGGAACGGCAGCCATCGACGGCGACCACCGCACCATGTGGATCTTTGAACCCCATGTGGCTGAACAGGTTTTCGAAGATTGGATCCGGGAATACCAGATTCCGGTGGAGCGTGGAGAATTCCTGGACCGGGAGTATGGGGTGGAAATCGTCAACGGGTCCATCCGGTCGCTGACCATGCAGTCCGGCAAAATATTCCCGGGAAAGGTATTTATTGATGCCACTTACGAGGGTGACCTGATGGTATCCGCCGGCGTGTCCTACCACATCGGCCGTGAAGCCAATTCGGTGTACCAGGAGCACTGGAATGGTGTTCAGAAAGATGTCTTTCACCATGGTCATCATTTTGACGACCTGCACATCAGCCCCTATGTGATCCCCGGTGATCCTGCCAGCGGCATGTTACCTCGCATCAGCAGCGCAGATCCCGGAGAGAATGGCTCAGGGGACCGGCGGATCCAGGCTTATTGCTTTCGCACCTGTCTGACCAAAGTGGCGGCGAACCGCATCGCTTTTGTAAGACCCGACCATTACGATTCAACCCAGTATGCCCTGCTGCTGCGGGTTTATGCGGCCGGCTGGCGGGAAACATTTGAGAAATTTGATGCCATCCCCAATGCCAAAACCGATGTCAACAACCACGGCCCTTTCAGCTTTGACAACATCGGGATGAACTACGACTATCCGGAAGCATCCTACGAGCGACGGGCGGAGATCATCCGTGAACACGAAATTTACCAGCAGGGTTTGCTGTATTTCCTGGCGAACGATCCCCGGGTCCCGGAAGAGGTACGTCATGAAATGCAGGAGTGGGGCCTGGCCAAAGACGAATTCACCGACCACGGCCACTGGCCCCATCAGATCTATGTCCGGGAGGCCCGCCGGATGGTTGGTGTGAACGTGATGACCGAACATGAAATACTCGGCACCGCACCCGTGCACGAATCCATCGGGATGGGTTCCTACACCATGGACTCCCACAATACCCAGCGCTACATCGCCGCCGATGGGTACGTCCAGAATGAAGGCGATGTGGGTGTTCACCCGGAGCAACCTTACCGGATCGCATTGGGAGCGATCTTACCCAAGCAGGATGAGTGCACCAATTTGCTGGTCCCAGTGGCGGTGTCGAGTTCACACATTGCCTATGGTTCGATCCGTATGGAGCCGGTCTTTATGATCCTGGGCCAGAGCGCGGCGACGGTGGCCGGATTGGCGGTTAAGGCTTCCTGTCCTGTCCAGGAAGTCCCCTATGCGATCATTCGGGGGCAACTGCTTCGGGATGGCCAGGTCCTGGAATAGTCTAATGTCTGAACTTAAAAACTAACTTGACATGAAAAAGTATATTATTAGCATTTTGACTGTTACTTTTTCCTTTGCGCTTTTTAAAGACTCATATGGGCAGGAATTGAAAACAGAAATATTTGCTGAGGCGAATATGACTGAAGATCAACCAATTGTAGCAGGCACAAAAATAATTTACCCGATTAAAGGGGGGACAATAACTGGCAAAATCAATGGTACGTTTTTGCCCATTGGTGCAGATTTTGAAACCTTAATTATGCCAACAACTTTTAAACTTGACGTTAGAGGGATTATACAAACAGTTGATAGTGCAACTGTTTATGTTACTTTCACTGGTTATATTTATTCAGACACAGAAACATTTAAACTGCTTTCTTCTGATAAAGCAAAAGAAGTAAGCCCAGATAAATATTATTATCGTGTGAGCCCAATTTTTGAAACAACATCCCCGAACTATGATTGGCTTAATCATACAATTGCTATCGGTATTGGAACGGTGACAGAAAATGGAGTAAGCTATAAAATTTATGCTGTCAAGTAGACCAACAGCACACAACTATCGGCTATAATCCATTGCTCACAACATGCTAAACCAAAAATTGTTACCTTTATCATGGCTTAATTCCTCCTCCGAAATTCTGTCGAATTTCTTCGCAACGGAATCATAGCCAATCCGATACCAATCATATAGAAATAAACAGAATGAATAAAAATATCATTGCGGTATTATTTTTACTAATAGGGATTAATCAGGTAAAATCACAAAATGTTGAACAAATTGTAATCGGCACAAAACATTCAATTAGGTCTAATATCTTGAATGAAGATAGAGAATATTGGATTAGTCTTCCTGATTCATACCATGACAAAGGCTTATCTTACAAGAGGTATCCGGTGCTTATTGTACTGGATGGAAATTTGCACTTCAAGCCCATTGCAGGAATGGTAAACTACATGAGTTCTGAAGTTTATAGAAGCTGGAAGATTCCAGAGATGATTGTGGTCGCTATTCGAAATGTAGATAGAAGACGAGATTACACACCGGACAAAATCATAACAGTAAGACAAAATAATTCAGGTGGTGGAGAGAATTTCTTAAGTTTTTTAGAAGATGAGTTATTTCCCGAGTTAGATCAAAAGTATAGAACAGAACCTTATCGGATTCTTTTTGGGCATTCTTTAGGAGGATTACTGGCTACTCACACCTATTTGAAAGAAAAGACAATTTTCAATTCATTTATAGTGATCGACCCAAGTTTTGGAACATGGGATTCAGAAATCATGGATAAAAAGTTAGATTACTTGACTGATCAATCATTTAAGAGATTTATTTACATAGCCACTGCCAATTGGGGTAAAAGGAATATCAGGAATCGTGATCGGCATGTACGATTTTATGAGGCCCTGAATAGTAAATGCAATGGTGAATTACCTGCAAAATTAGAATACTTCGAAAATGAAGACCATGGCTCTGTTCCGATCATTGCTTTCCATAACGGAATCTCTGCAATTTTTGAAGGTTATGGAATTTCCTATCGTGATGTAGAAGATATTGAATATCTAACTCAACATTTTCATGAACTTTCTGAACGACTCTCATGGAATTTTAGACCTCCCGAGTTTCTTGTAAACCAAATAGGTAATAGAATACTACAAAATGGAAATGATGAAGTCAGATCCAGTGCATTAGACTTCTTTATTTTTAATGTAGAAAATTATCCTAAATCATCAAATTCCTACGATAGTCTGGGAGTAGCTTATGAAACATTAAGTGATCATCAAAAAGCAATCGAAAACTATAAAAAATCCCTTGACCTAAACCCAAGTAATGAACACGCCAGAATGAAAATTAAAGAATTAAGCAAGCGTGAATAAATACGATTGCTAACAAATGGCTCTAAGCAATAGCGGCAAAAGGAGCCTGCTGAAAATTACAGCTATGATCCAAAGTTGGCCCAAGCAAAGAAGTAGAATCAAATGACTGTCATAAAGCTTAGTCCAGACCGTCCATCGTACTGCATCAAAAAGGTACGCCAGAGATGACCAGAAAAGAATCAGGACAACCTTAATTCGAGTTAGAAAAAAGAACAAAATGAATATCATCATCTACATATATAATGGGATGACAATGCTTGACGCTATTGGTCCTTACGAAATATTAAGAAACGTAAAAGGCCTAAATATCAAGTTTGTTTCGAAAGAGAAAGGTGAAATTACCGCGGACAGTCATTTAGTGCACATCAATTCGAAATATGGGATTGACGAAATATCAGAAGCTGATGTATTGCTTATACCGGGTTCAACCATCGCATTTGTAAGGGAAATGAAGGATAAGAAAGTATTGAATTGGATAAAGAAAATTGATTCGACCACACAAAGAACCGTTACCGTTTGTACTGGTTCAATCATTTTAGCGGCAACCGGTGTTCTTAAAGACAAAAAAGCAACATCTCATTGGAAACCGATAAACTTACTTTCAGAGTTTGGTGCAAAACCAACACGTGAAAGAATCGTAGAAGAAGGGAAATACCTCACGGCAGCTGGTGTGTCAGCAGGAATTGATATGGCCATTTATTTGGTATCTCAATTAAAAGGCGAAAAAGATGCAAAGGCTGCCCAATTGTCAATAGAATACGACCCGAAACCAATGTTTAGTTCAGGCAATTACCTGACAGCCGAAAAAGACATCATTGAATTGTCAGAAAATATAATTGAAGGCGATGCAAAAAAGGACTTTTCATTGTGGGAAATGTTAAAAAATGCAAGAACATTATTGAAATTGAAAAACAAAGCCAGCAACTAACGGATTAAAGTCGGCAATCCTCCTTCACCGGATCATCCTCAGATCATTTAACGTTAGGTATTTTGATAAAGTACATCGCGCTGAAATAGCAGGCCCTTATGAAAATAAAACAAATACTCCGAATCGCATTTATTATCGCAAGCATCAGCTCCTTGTACTTTGTACCATGGATTTTGGTAAGAGCATGGATCATGCCATTGCCTGAAACCGTTCAGGAACAACTCAATGAAGGAATCAATTATGGATTTGATGGAATGATTGTCTATGTGGACGCAGCAGGAAAGCCACCGGAGTATTATGCCGCAGGCTGGCATGACCGCAAAAAGAAAATTCCTGCCTACCCCCAAGCCCTATTCAAAATTGCAAGCATTACCAAGCTATACATCGCTGTTGCCACAACAAAATTAGTGAAAGAGGGGCGTTTGTCGTTGGATAAAACACTCGCTGAATACTTCCCGGAACTTGGGGGAAGAATTGAGTATTCAGACCAGATCACCTTAAGAATGATGGTGCAGCATCGCAGTGGCATTCCCAATTTTGTTGACCATCCCGACTATTGGACAAAACCACCAAAAAACAGAGAACAA
>JAGQXC010000021.1 GCA_020436785.1 Saprospiraceae bacterium
GATCATCCAGCTGGATGTATTCCAACTCCTCTTTATCATCAAACTCGTCACGTATATCGCCGATGACTTCCTCCATGATGTCCTCCAGTGTCGCAAGTCCCAGCGTTCCCCCGAACTCATCTACAACAATCGCCATATGCAATTTGCGCGATTGGAAATCTTTCAGCAATTCATTGATCTTCCGCGACTCAGGGGTATAAAGTACATCGTTCCTTACCAGATTCTGCCAGGCAAAATCCTCTCCTTCATGCAAATGCTGCAATAAATCTTTCACATAGAGGATGCCCTGAATGTGGTCCAGGTCTTCTTCATAAACCGGTAACCGCGAAAAGCCGGAATCCTTGACAATTTTCAATAGCTCCTTATAACTGATCTGCTCATCTACAGCCACCACATCCAGTCTTGATCGCATGACCTGGGTGACCGATACCTCACTGAACTTCACGATGCTCTTCAGCATATCCACTTCTTCATCCGAACTGGGATCCTGTCGTACGGTCAATTCGATGGCATGGTCAATGTCGGCTTTCAGCGAAACCTGGCGGTTCCTGGCCAGACGCTTCTCCAGGCCTTTGGAAAAATTCACAAAAAAGCTGCTGGCCGGAGACAACACATTGGACAACACGTTAAGCGGTGAAGCCATGAATCGTGCCAGTCGAATGTTGTGAATATTTGCGTAAATCTTTGGTGTGATTTCTCCAAACAGGACCAAAATGAATGTTACCAGAACAACTGTAAAGAAGATTTTGAAAAAGATGGCGGTTCCGTCCAGGTTAAAATGGATCCCTGCCCCGCCCACAAGGTCGACGGTTTGTTGTGAAATCCGGGTAAAAAATGCGTCACTAAACAGGCTACCCATCAGATGATTAGCCAATAACACAATCGCAATGTTTATCGTATTATTCAGGATAAGGATGGTCGCCAACAATCGCCTTGGTTTTTCCAGTAAACCAATGATACGTTTACTGGTAAGGGAATTTTCTTCCTGCAGCAACTTCTGTTCATTTGGCCCTAAAGAAAAATAGGCTATTTCTGATCCGGACACCAAAGCCGATCCAAACAGCAAAAGGATGATCACAAGGACATCCAGAACAAATAGGGGTGAAATTTGAATCAGAATTATAAGTAGATGATACGATTCAGCTAAATCCGGTTCCAAAATGACTAGGTTAGATCAAGAATCTGGATTAGAATGGCAAATCGTCATCCTCTACATTGGAGATATCTTCGGTATACGACGAGCTTCCCTGATCTCCGGAGGTATTTCTGGATGGAGGGGTGCTGGTCGCATAGGCATCTTCGGATGGAAAGTTCTCACTGTAACCACTCCTGGTGCCACCTTCCCGCCGATCTAACGCCCGGAAGGTATTGGCTACGATTTCGGTGACATAGCGGTCGATACCATTATTATCCTGATATTTTCGATGGGTCAACTTTCCTTCGATATAAACCAGACTGCCTTTCTGCAAAGATTTTTCTGCTCTTTCGGCCAAATTACGCCATACCACCACATCATGCCATTCGGTAATGGTTTGCCACTCCCCACTTTTATCCCGGTAATTTTCATTGGTGGCGACCGGAAACTTAGCAACCATGGCACCACTTTCCAGTGTGCGGACTTCAGGGTCGCGTCCAAGGTTCCCGATCAATATCACTTTATTAACCATTTTTGTGATGTATTGTATTTAAATATATTGAATAATCCATTAAATAACAATGGACTACCTTAGGGAAGGCAAATTTAGGCAAGTTTTTGATTTTAACACGTCTAAAAGCCGGCTGTTCAGGTAACCGGTCTCCGGTAAGTACATGAAATCGCGTTTGGATAACTTGGTGAGACAGAATATGTTTATAGTCCTTTGACTCTTCATTGGATATCCAATCTAATAATTGGTGTTCTTTTAGAAAATCTTTCTGTAAAACTGTTGAATCACCTGAATGAGTGCATTCTTTAAGTGGAAATTGATACAACCGTTGCCAAATGTCTTTCTGCCGGCGTTGTTCGATCCAGGTATATCCTTCACGGTCCACCGGCACCAAATAATGGAAATACCTGGTTCTTTTGGACAGTTTGGGCTTGGCTGGAGGAAATTGATCTGTTCGATGTTGTTGATATGCCTGACACACTCCAGTCAGCGGGCAACAATTACAATCCGGGAGTTTGGGGACACATTGTAGTGCCCCGAAGTCCATAATGGCCTGGTTAAATGTTGCGGACTGGTCCCGGGGCAGCAATTGATCCGCTAATTTCTGATAATCTCGCCGGCCTTGATTGGTGTAAAAATCGGCCTCTGGTGTAAATAACCTGGACAGCACCCGATACACATTTCCATCCAAAACGGCACAAGGTTCATCAAAGGCAAAAGAAGCAATGGCTGCCGCCGTATAGGGCCCAATGCCTTTCATGCGCAACCATCCGTCATACGTGGATGGAAACTCTCCATTCAGATCATTGGCAATGATCTTAGCCATCAGATGAAGATTCCTCGCCCGGGAATAATAACCCAAACCTTGCCAGGCATGCAAAACATCATCTTCAGAAGCTTTGGCAAGAGCTTCGATCGTGGGAAACAAGCGAATGAACCTGTCGTAATAAGGCAGACCTTGTTCGACCCTGGTTTGCTGCAAAATGATCTCAGACAACAGTGTCGCATAAGGGCCTTGTCCTTTCCATGGCAGTAGCCTCGGGTGAGATGCGTGCCAATCAAGGATTTTCCTGGTGATCCCGGGATAATCAACCTTTGTCAGGGAGTTCATCCCGGTAATTTACTATATAAAGCGTATTGGAAACGGATCCTGCGAGGGTCAATCTTTTGAACGAGTATCGTAAATGGAAGGATAACGTCTTTGAATTTGATTTTTCAGTGCTTTACGGGCGAAGAAAATCCGGCTTTTAACGGTACCTAGTGGCAAGCCGAGTTTGTCTGCAATTTCTTGATACTTGTAACCGACATAATGCATTTCAAAGGGAATACGAATGCTGTCATCCAAATCGACGATCATGGAATTCAACTCGTCCATCATGATTTTGGTATCGGCGCCATTAAAGATGATGGTACTACCTGAATTCAGGTAATACATGTTATCGGTCGTATCAATAATTGTGTTGGCTTTTACCTTCTTCCGATAATTGTTAATAAAGATATTCTTCATGATGGTCATGATCCAGGCTTTGAAATTCGTACCTGGAACAAACTTATCTTTATTACTCAATGCCCGGAAAGCAGTTTCCTGATAGAGATCCTGCGATTCTTCAACATCCTTGGTTAAATTATACGCAAATGCATGTAGTACATTGGTTAATTTCAGCAATTGATGATTGAATTCGATGGTGGACATAAATGTGATTTTTGTCTAACAAATTTACGAAATGATTAAACAAAAGACAAGTAATGGTTAATCAAGTCATGGTGTGAAGTTAAACAAGATTTCACTTTAATGCTTGTCTTTTTTAAGACAAATTCTAAATAAGTAACTTATAGCACTGATAATCAGTTAATTATAATATGTAAACCCAAATTGTGTCCGGGAGTTGTTTCAAAAATTTTTGAAATTTCTTAACATTCGCAACCCTTTATTTAACCTTTTCATAACAGGATCTACTCCTGGGCCCGCCTGACCAGATACCAGGCCACCACCGCAAAGACCAAATTTGGCGCCCAAACGCCCAACCAGGGAGATACGTTCGGATCGGTCGCGAAAGTGGTTGAAAATCGAGATAGAAAGATGTAAAGGGAGCCAATCATTACACCTTGTGCCAGGTGCAATCCGGTACCCCCACGTACTTTTCTCGAAGCAACCGCCACGCCGATAATGGTAAGTATGAAGATCGAAACCGGGTCGGCAGTCCGTTTATAATATTCAATCTCGAAAGGTTTTGTGTTGCCTGCTCCTCTAAATTTAGCTCGCTCGAGGTAATCTTCAATCTGAGGGGATGTCAACCGCTTCTGATCATTTTGCCACGAAACAAAATCCTCGGGATAAATATTTAATACCGTATCAATCCGGTCACTGCGCCGAATTTCAAATTCTTCTTTGGTGCCATCGAAATGCCGTTCTTCCAGGTCGGAAATGGTCCAATGGTTGGGGGATTCTTTATACTGCATCCGCTTGGCCATGAGAATTTTAACCAACTCGTCATCCTTATACGTTTCAAAACGAATATCGTTTGCCGTAGAATCCAGCGTGTTGTAGCTGTTGATATACACTTTAGTGTCCGGAGATATAAACATATGGGTTGCCCGGACACGGGTGCTTGGTTGCTGCCGCTCGATGTACTTGTTCATGAAATCGAGCTTTATCTTATTGGTTTTGGGCAAAAAATAATGATTACCGACGTAGAGTAATGATGCTATGACCGCAGCTCCCAGAATAAACGGCCGGCTGATCCGCAGAAAGCTGAAACCACTCGAAAACATGGCGACAAATTCTGAGTTTTTAGCCATTCGGGAACAAAAGAATACAACTGAAATCAGGGCAAACAATGGCCACAATATGCTGTTAATATCCGGCAGATAGGTGGGGTAATACTGCAATAGGATTTCACGCGTGGTAACCGGTGATTCTACAAATCGCTCCACTTTTTCACTGAAATCAATAACCACGGCAATGATGGAAAACAGAAAGGCCGTGAAGAAAAAGGTCTTCAGGTACTTTCCGAGTAAATAAGCATCCAATTTCCCCATCACAACCTTTTTTGTACTTTTTCGAGCATCATTTGTTGCCAATCCCCAAAGGTCCCGCTTAACAGGTGTTCCCTGGCATGATTGACCAACCATAGAAAAAATCCCAGATTTTGTAAGGTGGCCAATCGCGCGCCTAACATTTCACCGGTGCGTATCAGATGATGCAGGTATGCTTTGGTATAACGTGCTGATGTTGCCACTCCGCTGTTTGGGTCAATCGGTTCAAAGCTGTTTTTCCATTTGGCATTCTTCATATTGATGACGCCTTCGGAAGTATAAATCAAACCATGACGCGCATTGCGGGTAGGCAATACACAATCAAAAAAATCTATGCCCAACCCAATACTTACCAATAAATTTTCAGGTGTACCAACACCCATCAAATAACGGCCTCGGTCGGCGGGAATTAACCGGCAAACCTCCCGGGTTATGGCATACATATCCTCGTGGGGTTCTCCGACGGACAGTCCTCCGATCGCATACAGCGGATTGTCATAACGCAAAATCTCCCTGGTACTTTCAATCCTCAGATCCGGATAGACAGATCCCTGGATAATGGGAATAAAGAGCTGGTCGTAATCGTAAGCCGGTGGGGTAAGGTGGTGGTGATGCCATCCGCGGTCCAACCAGGCATGAGTGATTTGCAATGATTTACGTACATATTTTCTATCACATGGATAGGGGGTACATTCATCGAATGCCATTATAAGGTCGGCACCGATGGTTCGCTGGATTTCCACATTGTTTTCAGGAGTAAATAAATGTTTACTTCCGTCGATGTGGGATTGAAAGACCGCTCCTTCCGGTTTTATTTTACGCCGGTCTGCCAGGGAGAAGATTTGATATCCTCCGCTGTCGGTAAGCATGGGGCCGGGCCAATCAATGTACCGGTGTATTCCTCCTGCTTCACGAAGAACGTCGACGCCCGGGCGGAGATACAAATGATAGGTATTCCCCAGGATGATTTGCGCCTTGATTTCCGATTCCAATTCGGCCTGACTGATGCCTTTGACCGATCCTAGCGTACCCACTGGCATAAATATGGGCGTATTTACAACACCATGGCCGGTTTGTAATACGCCGGCACGAGCCTGCGTGGCATGATCTTCCTTTATTACTGAGAAGGATATCATATCAATAGGCATACCTGGACATATCCAGTTTTAGCAATATCGCCATCATCATACTGAAGACCAGTAACGACGAGCCCCCTTTGCTGATGAACGGCAAGGGAATTCCAATGACCGGAACCAAGCCCATCGTCATCCCGATATTGATGAAAAAATGGATAAACAGAATGCCTGCCAGACCATAGGCATAGGTTCGTGTAAAGGAAGATTTCGCACGCTCTCCGATCATGGTAATACGAACCAACAAAATAAGATAAAGGGCAATGATGCCAAAACAACCCAGGAAACCTTGTTCTTCGCCAATGGTACTGAAAATGAAGTCCGTAGATTGTTCGGGTACATAATTGAGCTTCGTCAGCGTGCCCTGCAGATAGCCTTTTCCCTGAAAACCGCCGGAAGAGATGGCCAGTTTGGATTGGGACAGATTGTACATGGATCCGCGGGGATCGCTCAACTCCGGACGCAACCAGACATTAATGCGGTCCTGCTGATGCGGCTCCAGTACCCGGTCAAACATGAACCGGGACATATAGCTGAAAGCCATACAGATCATAATCGCCGGTACACCAAGGATCAAAACCCGGAATTTTGCTTTGCGAAAGGCCAGAATCAATAAAGTGAACAAGAGAATGCCATGTACGGCAATCAGTTCCTGTTGCCATCCAAGGTTTAGTCCTATCACGCTGGTAGTCGCTAATGCTACATAAGTCACCCACCAAGCCCAGTGCCGCTTTTCCTGGAGAAGCAGGATGGCGATAGATACTGAAAGAATCAGTACAAAAACACTTCCCACGGAATAAATCAGTGAAAGAATGAACAGGGTGACGAAAATGGCCGCGATCACATACACCCAGTGCGTCAGTCCTTCCCGGTATAACACTAGAAAAAAAGACATGAATACCAGGGCAGAGCCCGGATCCGGTTGCAGGATAATCAGTGCTGCCGGAAGCAGCAAAATGCCAATACTAATGAGGATGTTTTTACGATTGCGGAGTTTGGTCTTGTGATAACTCAAATAACTGGCGAGCGCCAGGCAGGTGCCTAATTTGGCAAATTCCGACGGCTGCAAGGAAAACCCGGACAGGTTAAACCATGAAGTAGCGCCTTTGATCTTAACACCAAAGACCAGAACGAGCACCAAAAGCAGCAAAGTGAAAAAGTAGATGAGATACGCAAATGTATTCCAGAACTTAAAGTCTATAAAGAAGAAAATCCAGAAGACCACCAGGGAAACCAGCAGCAGTAAAAGTTGCTTGCCCGTCCCGGCATTCATGCTGAAACCGGTAACGGTCGGATCCGAAGATGACTCGGCTGCATTGATCATCAACCATCCAATCACACTTAAACTGAGGTACAGGAAAAAGGTTAACCAATCGATGTTTTTGACCGGTGCAGCACGTGTAATCATCAGAAATAATCCTCCTTATTGATTTCCTCCTTGACCAGCACTGCGCTACGGTACTGTTTCTGCAATTGCTGACGCAAGGCCAACGCTTCCAACTTTGAGATGAAGGAACCTACTTTAAGCCTGTAGAAGGGTTCTTCAAAGCTCTGTCGCACCCGGTATTCAGGATATTTGTAGATGAATTTGTCTCTTTCCTGTTCCATTTCACGCCGGTCCCGGGTAGAAATAATCTGGATGGTCCATCCTTCAATGATCTTATTTTCCCGGTTGATATCCCGGTACCAGTCGACCACTTTTTGGATGCCTGGCTCAACTTCGATGGTGGCATGCTGAACGATTTGTGCGTTTGTATGCGACCACAGGCCAATGAGAAGGACGGTTAGAAAATGACCAGCCAAAAATCTAACCTTATTTGCCATGACAATGCTTGTATTTTTTACCACTGCCACACGGACAGGGATCATTCCTTCCTACTTTCTTTTCGGTTCGCCGAACCGTCTCCACCTTCTGGTTTTCCCTGCCTGCACGCATAGCAGCCCGCTGACGGGCTTCTTCTTCACTGCGGTTGGTTTGTACTTTACTCATATCGGTTTTTTGCTGGCGGGCCTCCTGGATAGGCTGACCGTCGATCATCAGGCGACCTTTCATCAGGTAGGAGACAACTTCCTGGTTGACTTTATAAATCAGTTGCTCAAACAATTCATAAGCCTCCATTTTGTAGACAACCAGAGGATCCTTTTGCTCAAAGGATGCTGCCTGAACCGAATCCTTTAGCTCGTCCATGCTGCGCAGGTGTTCCTTCCAGTTCTCATCGATCAGAGCCAGTGTTATGGCTTTTTCAATATCCAGAGAAATGGATTTTCCCTGGGTATTTAACGAATGATCAATGTCTGCTGATATGGGTAACATTCGAATTCCATCGGTAAATGGAATGGAAATCCGCTTATACCGTTGTCCTTCGTTTTCTTTCACATTGCGGATGACGGGCAATAAGATGTCGCGTAAGTTCTGGATTTTCTGCCGATAAATATCCTCGGTAAACTGACGGAACTCTTCTACGGTGTCCTGAACCGGTTGTTCCTTAAAGGCAACCGGATCGATCTTGGGATCCAGTCCCAGTGAATAAAGTGATGCCCGGCGGAAGGATTCAAAGTCGCCTTCATTATAGTGAGATAGGACCAATGATTCCGCTATGGAGCTGAACATATTATTCAGGTCAACAGACAATCTTTCTCCCTGCAGGGCATGATTCCGTTTTTTATAGATGGCCTCACGCTGGATGTTCATGACATCATCATATTCCAGCAATCGTTTTCGGATCCCAAAGTTGTTTTCTTCAACTTTCTTTTGCGCCCGTTCGATGGATTTGGTGACCATCGAATGCTGGATCACCTCACCATCCTTATGACCCATGCGGTCCATTAGTTTCGCGATCCTTTCAGAGTGGAACAGACGCATCAGATTATCCTCGAGGGAAACATAAAATTGGGAAGATCCCGGGTCTCCCTGCCGGCCTGAACGACCTCTCAACTGGCGGTCCACCCGGCGGGAATCGTGTCTTTCCGTACCGATGATGGCCAGACCTCCTGCCTCTTTTACGCCAGGACCCAATTTGATGTCGGTACCCCGACCGGCCATGTTGGTCGCAATGGTTACCCGGCCTGATTTACCCGCTTCGGCAACAATCTCCGCTTCCCGCTGATGTTGCTTGGCATTGAGGACGTTGTGAGAGATGCCTCTTAACTGCAGCATCCGACTCAACTTTTCGGAAATATCGACCGAGGTGGTACCGACCAAAATCGGCCGACCTGCAGTACTCAGATTTACGATTTCTTCAATAACTGCATTAAATTTCTCGCGAGCCGTTTTAAAAACCAGATCCTCTTTGTCGTCACGAACGATGGGGCGGTTGGTCGGGATGACCACTACATCCAGTTTATAGATTTCCCAAAACTCGCTGGCTTCCGTCTCGGCAGTACCGGTCATACCGGCCAGTTTATGGTACATCCTAAAATAATTCTGGAGGGTAATGGTGGCATAGGTCTGGGTGATGTCGCCAACTTTGACACTTTCTTTTGCCTCCAATGCCTGGTGTAATCCGTCGGAGTAACGACGTCCTTCCATCATCCGGCCGGTTTGCTCATCCACAATTTTTACCTGACCATCAATAACCACATATTCTTCATCCCGCTCGAACAAGGTATAGGCTTTCAGAAGTTGGTTAACGGCATGCAGTCGGCGGGACTTGGTTGAATAATCCTGCATGACCTCCTGCCGTTGTTTGGTCAGTTCTTCACCATTCAGATTTGAATCATTGTCCAGTTTCATCATTTCGGTGGCGATGTCCGGCAATACGAAAAAATGGTGATCGTTTTCTCCGCGGGCCAGGTATTCCGCTCCTTTTTCAGTCAGTTCAACCCCACGATTTTTTTCATCAATGGTGAAGAATAGTGGTTCATCGACCAAATGCATGTGCTTTTCCTGTTCCTGCATATAAAAATTCTCCGCACGCTGCATAGAAACCTTAACCCCGTCTTCACTCAGAAATTTAATCAGGGGGCGGTTTTTAGGCAGTGCCCGGTGCGCACGCAGTAAAGCCATCCCTGCTTGTCCTTCTTCATAACCGGTCAGGCCTTCTTTGAACAGCTTTTTACCTTCAGCGAGGTATTCCGTGGCAAGGCGACGTTGGGCTTCGATCAGCCGCTCAACCTTTGGTTTAAGTTCGTTGTATTCCTGCTCTTCGGTTCCTTCAGGCACTGGTCCGGAAATGATCAATGGTGTTCGGGCATCGTCGATCAGTACGGAGTCCACCTCGTCGACCATTGCATAATGATGTTTGCGCTGAACCAATTCTTCATTAGAACGTACCATATTGTCCCGCAGATAGTCGAAGCCAAATTCATTGTTGGTGCCATAGGTAATGTCACAACGGTAAGCTTTGATTCTTTGCGCGGAATGGGGTTGATATTTATCAATGCAATCAACCGTGAGGTAAAGAAATTCGAAGATGGGTCCGACCCACTCACTGTCCCTGCGCGCCAGGTAATCATTGACGGTAACAATGTGCACACCCAGACCCGAGAGTCCATTGAGGTATGCCGGCAAAGTTGCAACCAGCGTTTTACCTTCACCGGTAGCCATCTCGGCAATTTTCCCATCGTGCAGTACCATACCCCCAATCAACTGGACATCGTAATGAACCATGTTCCAGGTGATATCTCCTCCTGCCGCCTGCCAGGAATTTTTCCAGCGAGCCTTTTCACCATCGATCAGGATGTAAGATTTAGTCGCTGCCAGATTGCGGTCGTGTTCGGTAGCCGTTACCTCCAGGAATTCATTTTCCATAAAACGCCGGGCCGTTTCCTTCACCACTGCAAAAGCTTCGGGAAGAATGTCCTTGAGGACGTCTTCCAGATGTTTGTTTTTATCAAGTTGTAATTGATCCAACTGGTTGTACAGATCCTCCTTGATAAGTTGATCTTCTTCCTCCTCTGCCTGTGCGTGCAGGGCGTCGATGTCGTCCTGGATTCCCTGCAAATGTTCTGAAATCCGTTTTCTGAATTCCAGGGTTTTATTTCTTAAGTCATCATTGGAAATGGACTCCAATTCCGCAGAAAACTGATTGATTTCGTCGACAATAGGTAAGTATTTATTGACGTCACGCTCGTACTTGGTGCCGAAGACCTTCTTTAGGGTATTGGTCAGAAAATTACTCATGTGTTTGAATACTTGTGATTATTACGGATACGCTTCCTGCCTCACAGATTGTTCCAAGCGTCTCAGATGGGGGTTTTTAATGTCATAATGTCAAATCCAGCAGGAATGAAATTCAAAACTGTCATAATGCCAGTTTCGTCGTTGCGAAGATACATCTTTCGTCCATCTATTTGCTGCCCGGTAAATCTCTTCCGATACCCGCCAATTTGCAAAAATCGGATTTGAAGACACACCGTAACTTGTGAACATTTCCTGAACGCTCCTGGTTTCTCGAGCGTTGGGATATTGCGCAATTAATGATCAGGTATCAGTTGCGGATGTCCTTTCCCCAGTTTAATTTTTCCCGGATGGTTTCCAGGTTATTATCTGTTGGAAGCTTGATCAGATTCAGGTCAAATGGTGCCTTACGAATTGAAACCTGGTGGTCTGCCGTGATGGTCTCAAACCGGGAATCCAGGGTACACAGGAAATTCTCGGTTCTTCCTTCTACTTCAAAGGTCAGAGTGACATTGTCAGGTACAACGATCGGACGGGCTGTTAACGTATGTGGCGCGACGGGAGTGATGACAAAGGTGTTCGATTCCGGGAGGATAATGGGACCTCCGCAACTAAGTGAATATCCGGTGGAACCGGTCGGTGTGGCAACAATTATACCATCCGCCCAATAAGTATTCAGATAGGCACCGTCCAGGAAGGTGCGAATCTTGATCATACTGGAATTGTCACGTTTGGTGAGCGTAAAATCATTGAGAGCAAATGGCGTATCCTTAAATATCGGTTTATTGCATTCCAATCCCAGCAACGATCGGGCATCCACCGTATAATGACCCTGGCTGAGTTGCGGGATAATCCTGGCCACCTCATTCCGGTCCAAAGTAGCCAGAAATCCTAATCGTCCCAGGTTGATACCGAGTATGGGTAAACCACTGTCCCGGATAAATGTGGCAGCGTTGAGGATGGTGCCATCACCCCCCAGGGAAAAGAGTATATCCAACCGGTGTTTCTGCAGGTCGCGGTAGGTTCGGATGGCTTTAAACGCCGTTATTTCCGGTAAAACAGGTGCAATTTTTTTCATCCATTCCGAATAGACAAATATCTCGCTGGATGCCGCCTGTAACGATTGGATCATTTCCCGGATGATGGGTATATCGTCCGGATTTGCTAAGTGACTATATAGAATTACTTTCATTTACAGCCGTACATTAAAATGTAAATATACCCCATACTCATTTAAATGATTTCTACTCAGTTCAACGGTATAAACGAGATTGTTATATACCATCAGATCCAAGCCCACTGTTTGGCCGCAAAGCCATTGATTGGTTAATGGATTCTTTTCTGAAAACAACGGATCTTCTACGTAGCCCAAATCAAATCCGGTGGTTAGGTACAATCTGGCTGGCATGGCTTTCATCGCTTTAAAAGGCGTCCAGCGTGCCATGTCAAGATCACGATTAAAGATCATCCACTTTAGTTTATTTTTCCAAAGTGCAAATGATTTACCATCGACCACGTAATATTCATAACCTCGGACATAATCGTTATCATAACCCAGCGCGCGGTACTGAAAGTAATTCAGTTGATCAAGATTTGTCGTCAGTTGACCCAAGCCATAGGTACCTAAAGATACATAGGGAGAAAACCGGAAATATTGATCTCCTTCCAGTCGAAATACCCAGTTTTGGACATCGTCTCCCGGGAGGATACCCTGGCGGCGTATCTTGGTCCGGATGGCAAACCCATCCTGGGGATAGATTCGTAAATCGTGTTCGTCGTATTCAAATTCATATTCCAATACATGAAACTGGAGATTAGAGCGTCCGGCGCCGAAAAATTCCGGGTTCAAACGATTCGGTACCGTAGCAGATACATTGTTGCGATGATGCTCGATGCGGAATACATGGGTCGCAAAAATATTCGGGCGGTATTTTAGTCCCAGTTTGGCACGGAATCGCTGAAACAGCAGTTCGTCATCGTCACGATGAAAGACTAATTTATTGTCAATGGACTGGTAAGCCAATTCCCGGTTTTGGGCATACAGCAAATTACCTTCAATTCCCAGTGTGAGCTTATTGTTGATGTAGGGATAGAGGTAGTTGATTTCGTATTTCTGGGTGTACCCAAATTGGAAAGTGGTTTTCAACTCATCTGCATTTCCGGTAAAATTCCGGTATTTCAATCTCAAACCGAGGTTGATTCGATTCAAAGCCCGGTGCTGCTCGACCCACCACACGTTGAAATTTCGGTCAGCCAATTCGAAGATCGGAGCCGGAAATATGTACCAGGCTTCACCAACCTGAATTTCGATAACAACCCTGCTCTCCTGGGTATTCCAGTCAATGATGTTAATGGATACGGTATTGAAGAGTTGGGTATTGAGGAGATTGCGTTCACTTTGGGGAATGGCTTCTGCCAGCTCGATAATGGGCAATGTGTCACCCTCCGCAAAGGTCAGCTCGCGTTTGATGATGTAATTCTTGGTTTTTTTGTTGCCGATGATCAGAATGTCATCAACAATCACATAGGTGCTCTGACCAATCAGCGAACCCAAATAACCGATAAAAAAAAAGAGGAGAATTGAAAATCTAAACATTGAGGTAATGCATTAGCGCATCATACCGCTCTTGCAGTATATCCGAATAGGCGGTTTCTTCATAGACTGCCTTGATCGTATAGCCCATGCGGTCCAGGGTTTCATTGATTTCCTGTATCTGCATTTTGTCGATCTTGAGGGTAAGGATCATCTGGTCGGGAATGGCACCTTTGGAAACAAAGGCACAAAGTATTTTGCCACCTTCCGATTCTACGATCCGGGCAATCGTACTCAGTTCGTAATCTCTTCTGGTCATTTCCAATACCATCACACTTCCGGGGTCCGCATAGGCAAAACTTTTGGAATAGTAATCCACAATTTCTTCCTGCAACAAACTTCCCAAGTATTGATCCTTTTCATCCAATACCGGCAAGACGCTCAGTTGTCTCTCAGCAAATAATCCCATGATCTTAAAGAGGTGGTCCGTGCGGTGCAGCAGGGGCCGGTTTTCCGGATTGACCAATGCGCCAACCTCAACTTCCAGGGAATTATTCAGCAGGTCTTCTTCAGATATGATACAGACATACTGATTGTCTTTTAAGACGGGCAGGTGCTTTACGTATTGCTCATTCATGGATAGCAATACGGCACGAGCCGTATCACTGGTTTGGGCGGCTATAAAGTTCTTTGCAAGTAATTCTCCGGCGATCATTGCCTCAATTTACGGGTTTCAAGTGCATATTCTTCTTCCGTAATTAATCCTTTTTCTCGTAATTCCTTCAATGTATTCAGTTGGCTTAAGAGCAAATCATCTTCCAGAAGATCCGTTGTCTTCTCTTCTGTCTGATTTTCCGGGGATGATTCCTGTGTTTCTTCCGGTTTGGTGGCCGTAAATGGATTATTGGTAAATCCGCTTTTTTCGAAGCTTTCAAACTCGGGTTGAATGCGCACATAAGCCAGGTCGTCATGCGATTTGATTTTCTGAAAATCCTTAAATCCGAGCTGCACGGCTCTGGTCAAATGGGCATAAGCCTTTTCTTTTTCTTCATTCAGGGAGTAGGCACAGGCAATATTGAAATTGGTGGCGATGTCACTGGGATCGATTTCCAGGGCTTGTTTAAAATCTTCAATGGCGCCATCTACATCGAATTCCTTGTACTTCTTCATACCGCTGGCCTTGAACGGATTGGGTTTTCGCTGGGTAATTGGCTCGGGGCGGTTATAAGACCGACGATAAGGACCACTGGTTGGGCGCTGGTATTCACGCCGGGCAGTGCGTTCTCGCCGTTGATAATCCCGGCGCCGGTCCCAGGTCGGGCCGTCTGACTCCTCGACATTGTTATACCGGCGGTCAAATTCTTCATCTGACATCATCAACAGGTATACGGCATTCACAAAACCAAAGATGACCGCAATGGGCAACTTAAAAAAGACCAATAGTCCGATAAACAAGAATGCCATAGCCGGTTTTCGCAGATAGAGTTGATGCAATCCCATCCACCCTAGAACCAAAGAGATGAATGCTGCAGTATTTTTGTCTCGCCTGGCCATACTATGTATATCAATGGTATCTTTAAATAAAAAGTTTACAAGTTAAAACGGCAATGTCGTCTGGAAAACGCAGTTCATGATTGAAGGACTCCATCTCAGACATTAATGAGCGATTCAGATCTGAGGCATGCATGTTCCGGTTTTTTTTCAGGAAGGCTTTAATCTGTTGCTCATCAAAATACTGGCCGCTCTCATTCTTAAGATCGGTCAACCCATCGGTAAACAAGACGAGGGTCGTTTCATCTTTCAGATTAACCTTTCCCTCTTCAATTTCATTAATTCGATCAAATGCCCCGATGATGGTGCATCCTTCTTTCAATAGGGTGATGCGATCACCCATGGCACAGAGGGGTGGTGTGTGACCGGCATTAATGTATCGCAATACCCGTTCTTCCAGATCAATGTACGCAATAAAGAATGTCAGGAACTTATCACTTCGCGTGATTAAATAGACATTTTCGTTAAGTTTTTGGACCAATTCAGTCAAATTTTCTGCAGTGGAAGTCAAATTCCGCAAATTTGCCTGGAAATTGGCCATTAACAAGGCAGCAGCAACGCCCTTCCCCGAGATATCTGCGATGCAGATGACAAACCGGGTCGGGGAGATTGGTATGTAATCAAAATAGTCGCCACCCACATTAAAATGAGGCTTGTAAATGCTTGCCAATTCATACAAACTGGATTTCGGAAAAGAACTTGGTATCAGCATATTTTGTACCTCACTGGCCAGTTCAATCTCCCGTTTCAGCCGTTCTTGTTCCAATTGCTGTTTGAAGAGCCGTTTGTTTTCGATGGCCACAGCAACCACATTGGTAATGGTCGTAATAAACTGAATCTTGGAATAGATGTCCTCATTGTCGCCACAATCGCCAATCAAAGCATAGGCGATGGGTAAGCTTTTGTGAAATACCGGAATGACAACATCAAATTCATGCAAATAGAATGCGTCTGACTCAGTGATCTTGTGCAAACGTTGGAAGACCAACAGTTCCGGTCCAATCGACTTTTCGTAAACATCTGCGGCGGCATTAATACTACTTACACACTCCCAATCGTCATCATTCTTGACAATTAGTGCCATTTTTTTGACACCCATTTCCCAGTTGAGAAATGATTTGTACATGTTGTAGAGACCTGCAGCACTGACATTATCATTGATGGCCTGGGTAATGGTCAACAGACTTTTTATCTGGAGTTGCTTCAGGTGAAGTTCCTTCTCCAGACGTTGTTTTTCCAGTAACTGACTTTTCATTATATAGGTCATGTCCAATACTAAAATAGGCTTAATTCAGGATTTCAAGTTGAGATCGAAAAGTCTTTTGTCTTTTGTTCGATATCGTCCTTGGTATTTTTTGATTATACTTACCTCTAATGTCAGATTGGTACATCATATTGTCTCTGGTTCCGGGCATATTTATCGCCGTTCTATTCTACCTCTATGTGGATCGTTACGAAAAAGAACCAACCGGGCCGGTAATACTTAGCTTTGTACTGGGTTTATTAGCTTCGGCAATCACCTACCTGCTGGAAGAATATTTATCCAACACTTTTCCTCAGGTTCAGACAAAACTCTGGTCTGCGTTTATTTTTGCGCTTTTGGGGGTGAGTTTTGTCGAAGAAGTCACAAAGATCATAGTTTTTTGGGCGTATCCCAATCGAATCGACGCATTTAATGAACCACTGGATGGAATCATCTATTTTGTCCTCATAGCGATGGGCTTTGCTACGGTGGAAAACCTGCTTTATGGGGCTATTTATGGTCTTGAAACCATCCTGATCCGCAGCATCACGGCCGTACCAGCTCATGGTATTTTCGGAGTCATGATTGGTTACGCTTTTGGAATGATGAAATTCAAGCACCTGACAAGGAAACAGGCATTGAGCATTATGGGATATGCCATCCTGCTGCATGGGGTCTATGATTTTTTCATCATTCAGAATGCTTCCGATTATCTATTGATCGGTGCTTTGGTTACACTCGGTGTAGGCATCTGGATTTCGCTCAGGTACATCCGGCAGGCTCAGAATCTGTCGCCATTCAAGGGCGCTTCAACTTAGGATTTTCCCGATGACGTTGTGCATCACGACGGGTTTTTTTGTCCAGACTTTGGGTTAAAGCTTTAGTCAGGTCCACATCACATTGATTAGCGAGACACAATAACACAAACAACACATCGGCCATTTCTTCGGCAATCATTTCCGGCGCCTGTTGGGCCTGGATTGGATCTTTGAAGGATTGTTCTCCATAGTGCCGGGCCATTAACCTGGCCAGTTCACCGATTTCTTCGGTGAGCAGTACCATATTGGTTAATGGAGGAAAATAATCAATACCTATTGTTTGGATCCAAGTATGAACCTGATCCTGCGCCTGTTTGATGGTCATCTATTCTCTGTTTTTGCTGTCGATAATCAAGGTGACCGGACCATCATTAACCAATGATACCTGCATATCCGCAGCAAAGATGCCGGTTTGAACTTCCAAGTCCGAGAGACTTCTGAGCTGTTCAATGAAATATTCATACAAAGGTATGGCATGCGGGTGTTTCGCAGCGCGGATGTACGAAGGCCGGTTGCCCTTACGGGTGCTCCCGTGGAGAGTAAACTGGCTGACAACCAACAATTGGCCCTCCATTTCCACCACCGATCGGTTCATGATGCCTTCATCATCATTGAAAATGCGCAATTGAAGCACTTTTCTGACTAACCAATCCGCATCCGATTGTTCATCTTCGTGTTCAATACCTACCAAGACCAGCATTCCCGGGCCGATGGATGCGGTATCCTTACCTGCAATTGTAACCCGGGCGCCGGAGACGCGCTGTACAACTAGTCGCATAGAAGAGTTATTAACATTATATGTATATATAATTTGTAAATATATCCGAATGAATAAATAAAAAATGATTCTTTTTCTTCATAAGTGTTAATAAAGTTGCAGTTCGTAAACACCAGATAACGTGTTTTAATTAATAGTATAAAATTATGTAATATGAATGGTCGTTTTTCGCATTGTTATGTAACATGTTCCTCACGTTTTCAGCCGAACTCAACGATGCCTGCAAAAATATATATTAACAATTTCCTTATTAACATGAACCTAATAGTCTGTTATTAAATTGAAAATCAAATATTTATATTAACAATTTTTGTTAATAACTTTTACTTTTCCAAATCTTCAATTTTAATCGTAAAACTTATCCACAAACTCACAGGAGTAATAA
>JAGQXC010000274.1 GCA_020436785.1 Saprospiraceae bacterium
TCACCTATATGGACAATGACCTCATCAATTTTAAATTCATTTTCAATGCGTTCAGCGAGGGACTGTGCAGCCTTCTTTGACTGTACATAGACCAATGTCTCGTGATAATCACCGGCCATCGATACTGTGGCCCCATCGATTTCGATCACTTCGATCATACCGCCACCGGTCGAAAGAGCCGTCAACCGATGGGTCTCCCGCTGGTTTTTCAAGGTGATTTTATAGGTATTTGGATGTTGTGCGCCGATGGAATGAATCTTGATGTCAATTTCGATACCGGCCTCCGCCGTGGCTTCCTGGTAATCCGGCAAGCGCTCATCGTAGGCGTCCCAGCCGAGAAAGCCACCAAACAGACCCATATCCGATCCCTGGCCTTTATGCGTGGTGGCCAACGATCCGTTGGGATCAAATTCAATGAGGACCTCACGGATATCGCCGTCCATGAGATCGCGGCAAATGCGTCCAATGCGCAGGGATGCGGCACAGTGGGAACTGGAAGGCCCCCGCATGACCGGCCCAATAACGTCATTGAATATGCTTGGAAATCTGGACATGACAAACTTGATTTGATGAACTGGAACATCATCTCTTTCCAAATTTAACAGGAAAGCCTGAGAACTACTCAATTTGGCTCTATAATCCTCTCAACCAGGGCTGAACTCTGTGTACCTTGCCTGATCAGGCATTAATTGAAATGATATGGAATATCCCGTGTTAAACAGGCACCTCCCCTACTTGTTTTTTGTTTTCCTGAACTGGTCGCTGCCCATATCCGGACAACAGCCGGCATCTCCGCTGGTAAAATCATTCGATAAGTATCAAAAAATGAAAGCAGATGGCCTTTATGGTTTGACCTGGGTCTCCTTGGGCCCGGTCGTAAACTCGGCACGGGCAGACCTGGTGCAAATTGATCCTACCGATCCGGCAACGATGTACGCCGGATTTGGATCGGGAGGATTATGGAAGACGGTCAATCACGGTTTGGACTGGTTCCCGATATTTGAAAACAAGGCTGCATTAGGGATTGGGGATGTGGCTTTAGCGTCCTCCAATCCACAAATCATCTACCTGGGCACGGGAGAGCACCTTAAGAAACCACGCAATTTCACCTTGCCGGGAAACGGAATGTACCGCTCGGACGATGGTGGTGCAACCTGGTCGTATCTGGGGTTGGAAGACTCCTGGGCCATTGCTGAAATCGCGGTTCATCCGACGAATCCGGACATTGTCATGGTTTGTGTGCTGGGACACCTGTGGTCTGCCAATCGGCATCGTGGCCTGTATCGAACGATCGATGGTGGCAAAAACTGGGAACAGGTCTTGTACCTCGATGACCAGACCGGAGCCAACGACATAGTCATCTCCCCTACCCACCCCAACCGGATGTATGCAACGATGTGGGAAGTCTATCCCGGCATCAGTGGTCGCCAAAGTGGCGTGTACCATAGCGAAGATACGGGTAAAACCTGGACGCGCTCTACAGCAGGATTACCGGAAAATGATCAAATCGGTCGCATCGGACTGGCTGTATCCGCGCAGAATCCGGACAAGGTTTATGCCCTGATGGATAATCTGAACAATGCCCGGGAAGAAGCTGCCGAACTATACCGTTCAAACGATGGCGGTGCCCATTGGTTAAAAACGCATGGCGGGCCTTTCATGATCTTCCCGGGTATTGGTTGGTATTTCACCGATGTGTATGTCAATCCCACGGATGATGATGATGTCTATTGTCTGGGTGTCCGGTTGGCGCGCAGTCAGGACGGGGGTAAGACGTTCACTTACCTCGGCGGAACCGTGCAGCACATGAATCCCAGCCGCGCCCAGGGATTGCATCTGGATCAATGCGAACTGTGGATTGACCCCCATCGTCCGGAGCATCTGGCGCTGGGGAATGATGGCGGCTTATACGTAAGTTACGATGCGGGCAATTCCTGGATGCATTACAACAATATTCCGGTCGGTGAATTCTACGACCTAACCATCGATCAGAAACATGGAATGATTTTCGGTGGTACCCAGGACGATGCCACCGTATTTGGACCCGCTGCCGAATTCAAACCCCATTTTCCGGATCCCTGGCAATACATCTGGATCGATCCCTGGGACGGCGGCGATGGATGCGTGAGCCAGATCGACCCGGATGACGACTGCATTCTATATTACAGCATGCAACATGGAGAGGCCATTCGTTACGACCGGTGTGTGGATTCCACCTATGGAATTAAACCAGCATTGCCGGACTCCATTCAGGATACCCTGAATTTTAATTACATCACTCCCTATTTTGTTTCGCCTCACCGCTCCTCCACGATTTATCACGGTGGTAATTATGTCTTTAAAAGCAACGACCGGGGAACGACCTGGAAGGTGATCAGTCCTAATCTGACCCGGAGTGTGCTTTCCGAAAAGCGATCGTTTGCGTTAGGCGCTTTGGTGGAATCGCCGGTCCTTGCGGGCTGGCTGTATGCGGGTACGGACAAAGGTGCTTTTTGGGTGACCAATGATGATGGTAAACACTGGGTTGAACATTCTTCCGGTCTGGCCAATAATTACATCCGCTGCATCAGTCCCTCTAAATTCCAACCCCAACGCATTTACCTGGCTATGACGGGATTAAATTACGACGATCTCGGTAGCTATCTCTACCGTTCCGAAGACAATGGCCTGCATTGGCAGTCGATCCGCAACGGACTTCCCGATGAGCCGGTGAATGTGGTTATGGAAGATCCCCGACATGCGGACCTGCTTTATGCGGGAACTGCCCGTGGGGTTTACATTTCCGGAGACCGGGGGGAACACTGGTCGCTGCTCGGAGGAGGGTTGCCCGCTGCAGCCATTGCAGATATGGATGTTTTGCTGGAGTCTATGGATCTGGTAATAGCCACTCACGGTCGCGGCATCTACAAACTGAATCTCCGGCCGATCCATGAGATGATTGACCTCCAGATTAGTCCGCAAGAAAACCACCTCTTCGCCATCCCTGCCTCTACCCGACCCTGGTTTAATGCCCAGGGGGGTGAAGTGGATCAACGGACGATTCATAAGACGTCCATTTGCTTTTGGCTGCATCAATCTCAGCCGGTCAAACTCCGGTTGTTTGATCATGAAAACCAACTGATCTGGGAAAAGACCATGGATGGGCACCCGGGATACAACGAATACCGGTGGGATCTGGTGATCCGGGAGGTAAATAGTGATTTGCCCTATTTCGTCCATTACCAACGTTACTTAGCTGCCGGTGAATATCAAATGCAATTGACGATGGACGATCAGATTGTTGGACAGCAACGATGGCATGTAAAAGAGGCATTGTCACCTTATGCAAGAAAATGAGTCCGTCGATCTATGGAGATGCAAAGCTCTAGCTAACCTTTTTTGTACTTTGTGAGCCGTGGCTTCATAATGAAAATTGGAAAATGAAGGGTGTCACCTCTCAGGGCCTCAGCCGTCAGTTGGGTCTTGCCGGATTAGCGGCAACCGGTATTTGTTCGATGATAGGCGCTTCCATTTATGTGGTTCCCTTTATGATCCAGCGCAATGTGCCCGGTATTGGACCATTTGTCCTTCCGGCGTTCCTATTAGCCGCCCTCCCGGCGGCATTGGCGGCATTTTCGTATGCCATACTTGCTTCTGCGATGCCTCGTGCTGGGGGCAGCTATATCTTCGCCAGCCGTGCGTTGAGTCCTTACCTGGGATTTGTGGCCAGCTTTTCCCAGTGGTTTGGGTTGTCAATTGCCATCGGTGTCGTTTCCTATGTGATCGTTCCCTTTCTTCGCGACATGGCGGAAGTGTTGCAATGGGATCGTCTGGCGGATTGGTTGGAGGTGGGCTGGGTGCGCGTTTTGCTTTCATTGATTATCCTCTGGACTTTTGTGTGGGTCAATGTACGGGGCATTAAATGGTATAAGCGCACGCTGATTCCACTGATGGTAATGATGTTCGGATTGGGTGCTTTGGTGATTGCAACCGGATTGTTCTACACACAGGCTGATTTTACTAACGCAATCCTCAACCAGCAGGGAGAAATCATTCATGCAGGACCTGCTGCGTTTAACTGGACGACCCTTCTGTCCGGGGCAGCGCTGCTGTTTGCGAGTTTCATTGGTTTTGATTCGATCGCTCAAGCAGGCGGTGAAGCAAAAGATCCTTCCCGGCTACTACCTCGTGCGATTGGCGTTACCATGATAACGGTTACCGCCTTTTATTTCCTCTTCACTTATGCATTGTATCACGCGGTACCCTGGAATTACGTAGCCCGTGAAGCACTGGTCAAGGACGTTACCGCTCCCGGATTGTTGAGTATCGTGATGCCGTCTGAATTATCGGTTTTTATTTTGGCAGGTGCCACGATTGCCTTATTCAATGATTTGCCAGCCATGATCCTTTCCGTTTCGCGTCTGATGTTTTCCTGGGCGGAGGACGGTATATTCCCAAAGCGCATAGCCTCCATTCATCCCATTCATCACACCCCAGGAGAAGCCATCCGCGCCAGTGGCCTGATGGCGAGTGTTGGTATTCTGGGCAGTCATTTTGCCGGTGATTTTTTCCTGGGCGTAGATATTATGGTGACTTCCATGCTGGTCAATTACCTCTTGATGTGTCTGTGTGTCCTTTATTTGCCCAAAAGAAATCCAGCCATCGCTCAGCACATTGCCGTTTTTAAATCCAGGAGGTTGCAAAAGCTGGTTGCCGGCACCGGCACCCTATTGTTATTTGTTTTTTTATTGATCCATCTCGTGAAGGATTTTTCTTCCGAAGTGGGTGCCTGGTATTTTCATTCCACTTTTGTTTGGTTGACCGTCATGGCGATTGCTACCTGCATTTTTTGGTGGAAATGGAAAGTGCTCAAGAATCAGGGGATTAACACTCGTGAATTATACAGAAACCTTCCTGCTGAATCATGAATCCAATGAAACCTGTAGAATTAGCTTCCGGCTTGTCCATTTCACCAGTAATCACCGGTCTGTGGCAGGTGGCTGACCTTGAGCGGAATGGTCAGGTACTGGACCCAATTCATGCGGCTGAATCCATGCGTGCTTATCAGCAAGCCGGCCTCACCACCTTTGACATGGCGGATCATTATGGCTCGGCGGAAGTTATTGCCGGAGTTTTTCGCCAACGATACGGAGCAACGCAACTCCTTACCAAATGGGTGCCTCCCCCCGGCGGTATGGCGAAAGAAAAGGTACGGGCAGCAGTACATAGAGCATTAACCCGATTGCAAACGGAACAGATCGATTTAATGCAATTTCATGCCTGGAATTATGCCGATCCTTCCTGGCTGGATGGCCTCTTCTGGTTGCAGGAATTACAAAAGGAAGGACTGATCGCCCACCTTGGTCTGACCAATTTTGACAGTGCACATCTGAACATGGTCGCCCACAGCGGTATCCGGGTGGTTTCCAATCAGATTTGTTACTCATTACTGGATCAACGGGCGGCCGGTAAAATGACGGAGGACTGTTTAAAATACAACATCAAATTGTTGGCTTTCGGGACGTTAGCCGGTGGATTCCTCACGGAGAAATGGATCGATCGGCCGGAACCGGACCTGAATGAAGCGTTGACGTGGTCCCAAATGAAATACAAGCGCTTCATCGATGCCGCCGGCGGTTGGGCTTCTTTTCAAAAACTGTTACGTACCCTTAAAGAAGTTAGCACAGCGTGTCAGACTTCGATCGCGGTCATTGCCAGCCGTTACATCCTGGAACAACCGGCCGTGGCGGGGGTGATCATCGGTGCACGCCTGGGCCAAAGTGAACACATTTCAGAGAACCAGATTTTGTCTGCCATCCACTTGGAAAGCGAACATAAAATTAAAATCAAACAGGCACTGGCCGAACTGCAACCCATACCTGGCGATTGTGGCGATGAATACCGGAAGCCTCCTTTCCTGACGGCATCCGGCGATTTAAGCCATCACCTGGAGCAGATGGCGCCACCCTACCCAACTGTAAAGGGAGCGGATGGCAGAACGATGGTGCTCAGTGGCACACTTTGGGAAGATCTGGCCGGATTTAGCCGGGCAGTACGGAAAGGAAATCGCATTTGGGTTTCCGGAACCACCGCGACTCATGGTTCAAGAATCATTGGCGGTCGAGATCCGGCTGCTCAGACGCATTTTGTGATGGACAAGATTGAAGGTGCCATTCAATCCCTAGGTGGATCGTTGAAGGATGTCGTTCGAACCCGCATCTACATCAAGCAAATGGACGATTGGGAAGCAATTGCCCGGGCACACGGTGAGCGATTCCGCTCGATACAACCGGCCAATACCATGATCAAAGCGGAATTGATCGGTGAGGA
>JAGQXC010000275.1 GCA_020436785.1 Saprospiraceae bacterium
CCGGCCAGGACCTCGGCAGTGGAAACTGGGCTTCCGCATGTTTCGCAATATCGGAAAATCACATCGAGGTGGACCGTGAGAATGTCTCTGTATCCACGGTTTCTACGGATTTGGGAGATTCTCTTTCCTATTGTGCCGGGGATGGCTCGGGAGACCTGATCGTTTTGAACAACAGCACAACCAACAATGGGGATTATGTCTACCTGGTAACGGATACGTCCGGGATTGTCCATCAGGTTTTGCGTGGAGACAGCCTGGACCTTGAAACCATAACCGGGATTCAGCCTTACCGGATCTACGGACTTTCCTACAGTGGAATGTTGATGGTATCGCCGGATACGACCAATGTGTTTGCTGGTATGCTGGCAGCAGGTTGCTCGATCCTTTCAGACAATTCCATTCAGGTGGAACAAACCATCGTGGATGGCGGAATGCTCACTGCTTCTTCAAGTCAAATCTGCCTGACGCCGGATGTCGCCTCCGTAAACTGGACAGTGCAAACATCCAGCGCCAGCTATCAGTCCTATTGGTTTTTGGTTACCGATACCAGTCAGGTTATCCAATTTGCCAATCAGACCGGTCAATTCAATTTTAACAAGAGTAATGTTGGCGACTATCGGGTCTATGGGGTGGCGACAGCCAGTAGCCTGGACTTTGCACCCGGAGATACCCTGAATTTGAATGCGATACCGGGATGTTCAGGAGGGGCCACAAATGTACTTAGCCTGCGAATCGATGCCTTTGATGCCGGGTCCCTGACCAATACGGGAGGCGATGGCGTGGTATTGTGTACCGGAGATGACCTGCCAGATACATTATACATCTCGGTAAATGGTCAGGGTGAAGGCTATCATTACAGTTACCTGGTGACCGGTACCAACCGGGTGATCCAGGCCATATCGTATGATCTGTTCATTGATTGGGATATGATCCCGGCAGGAACCAGCCAGATCTGGGGAATACACTACGACGGCAACCTGCCTTTTGAAGTGGGAGATACACTGAGTGCGGGATCCTGTTATGCATTAACCGCCTCTCCGATCAATGTGCAAAAAGTACAGGTGGTTTCTCTGGACATTACCTCCAACGCCGGCGATACGTTGTATTTCTGTGCCAATGCCGTCAATCTGGATAGTGTTCGCTTTGAAACCAAAGCCCTGACATCATTGAAGCAGGCATGGTTCCTCGTTGACTCCTCGAATGTTGTCATCCAATTAACAGACCAGGATCGCTTTACCTTTGACACCAGCGGGAATGTACAATTGGCCGTTTATGGTGCCACCTACACGGGTAACCTGATCATTCAACAAGGTGATACCTTGGAAAGCACACCGGTTAGTGATGCCTGTTTTGCATTATCCGCCAACTTTATTCCCATCTATACCGGAGATCCTAACCTCGTCGATGGCGCAATCATCTCCTCGGACCTGGGCGACACCTTGCGTATTTGTGTAAGTGATGGCGTTGAGGATTTTGTGACACTGATGAATCAATCCAGTGCGCAATCTCCCTATTCTTATGTCATTACCGACGGGCAGGGAAAGATCCTCGCGATCACCCAGGACACGGTGGTTAATTTTGAAGGCGCCGGGGCAGGTTCCGGATTCATCTACGGCCTTTCACATGCCAATCCATTGCCAAATCTGTTGGGTAAAAACATCCTGGATCCATTAGCGATCGGTTGTTACGATTTATCCCAAAATCAACTGGTTCTTATCCGGAGCAGTGTCCAGGCATTCACCATCGCTTCCGGTAGCGGGGATACCTTGTCCCTTTGTGTAAGCCAGGACAGCAAGGACACCATCCAAATTGATTTCAGCGCGGCAGGCGCACAGCAGGCTTTGTTGGTGGCATCCCTGGATGGCGTAATTCTCGACTATTTCCTTGGAAACCGGATTCCGGTGGCGGATCTGCAGGTAGCAACGGGGTTGATCTGGGGCCTCTCCTATGGTGGAAGCCTGAATGTACATCGAGGTGACACCCTGAATACGGCGCAACTATCCGATCTATGTTATTTCCGCTCTGACAACTTTCTTCAACTCAGCGGGACGTATGTTTCCGGAGACAGCATTTTTGTGCCGTCATTGGCCGACACCGTAAGTTTCTGTGTGGGGAACAGCATTTACGATTCTTTAAGGCTGACAACCAATAGCCTGGGGGATCATTATGTTTACTTGTTATTGCGGGCAAACAACCGGATTGAGCACATCATCAAAACACCCACCTACAATTTGGACCCCCTTGAATCCGGCACCTTGACGGTGGTTGGATTATCCTATGCGGGAGACCTTTTGATTGACGATGCCGACCAATTCAGCGATACCCTTACCCTCGCCACGGGTTGTTATTCCTTGTCTGAGAACCGGATAACCGTCATCCTGAATGAGTTATTACCTGGTATGATCACCTCCGACCATGCGACAAGTAGTTTCGCCGTTTGTATTGGTGATGGAAATCCGGATCTGGTGACTTTTGACATTGTCAATGGGGATATGGACAAAATGGCCTTTCTTATTACGGATGCCCAGGACGAAGTCGTCTTTGTATCCACCGAGCCGGTCATCGATCTGGATGTCTTACCGCTGGGATTTTACATGGTATATGGCGTACAATACGATGGTGAGTTACTTAATTTAGTTGGCCAGCCGGCCTTCCAGGTTCCTTTGTCCGACGGTTGTTTTACGCTGACGGACAATGGAATTGAGATCATTGCTGATCAACCAGATGGAGGTATGGTGGTCGCTTTGGGCGGTGATTCCCTCTACCAGTTTTGTGTCAGTGATGGCATTCCGGACCGGCTGTTCCTTTCCAACGAATCGAATTCACTTGCTCCCTACCAATACATTGTAACCGATACCCTGGATGTCATCGTTGAAATTCCCAGTATACCGGGTGTTGACTTTGAGGGAAGTGGCGCCGGTGTTTTACGCATTTGGGGACTTTCATACACGGGAGATCTATTGATCAGGGAAGGTGACACATTAACACAAATTGAACTGAGTACCGACTGCAACTCCCTTTCCGGGAATTATCTGACGGTGATCAAAAGCGATGGTGGCCCGGAATGTGGCCAACCCGCGGCAGCTCCTGCCGGGGCGCTGCAACTCCATTTGGCGCCTAACCCGGTCGTCAACCGGATGCGGCTCAACATCTCCGACTGGAACGGCTCCGATCATGGGAAGTCTGGCACATTGATTGTGTATAATACCATGCAAACCGAAGTCCTGAGAAAGCAGGTGTTGGTAAACAATGAGAACTTTTCAATGGATGTAGATGTTTCCAATTTGAAGGCAGGAATATATATCTTGCAATTCAATGTTGGAACTATAACAAAAAGTGTTAAATTTATCAAACAATAATAACTGTCCAGACGATCTAATTTCATTTTAGTCAGGTTTAGTATGAATGAATCCCCGGCCTCTTGTCGGGGATTTTTTTTATTATTTTAACAGAAGTTTTGCAAGACACCTGGCTATTTTTTCGTCATTTTTCTAAACAAGAGAAGTATGAAACGCTCAAGAATAGCACTTACCGGGCTGGTTTGTCTATTGGGTATTGTTAATTGTTCCGTGAATCCGGTAACCGGGAAGAAGAACCTGTTGGTGATGAGTGAGCAACAGGAAATTGCACTGGGAGCCGACGCTGATCCGCAGATTGTGGCCACGTATGGATTGTATGAAGATCAAAAGCTTCAGGACTTTATCGATAAAAAGGGCAATGAAATGGTGGCTGTCAGTCACCGTCCGGATCTGAAATTTCAATTTCGCATTATGGATTCACCGGTTATCAATGCTTTTGCAATACCGGGAGGTTATGTCTATTTCACCCGCGGCATCCTGGCTCATTTCAACAACGAAGCGGAGTTTGCCGGTGTATTGGGTCATGAGATTGGTCACGTCACCGCACGCCATTCAGCGATCCAACAGCGGAATGCTACGGTCGCACAAGTATTGTTGATTGCCGGGATCGTTCTTTCACCTACCATTCGTGAATTTGCAAATGAAGCCCAGGAACTCACTTCTTTGTTATTTCTGAAATTCAGCCGGGACAATGAAAGCCAGGCCGATGAATTGGGTGTTCAATATTCAACCAAGATCGATTACGATAGCCACAATATGGCCAATTTTTTTAAGACCTTAAATCGAGTCCAACAACAGTCGGGAGCAAGCGATATACCCACTTTTTTGTCCACACACCCGGATCCTCTGGATCGATATGCCAAAGTGGAAGAAGAAACCAATAAATGGCAAAAGAAAGTCAATACCCCGCCTTACGAAGTCAACCGGGACAATTACCTCCGCATGATTGACGGGATAATCTACGGAGAAGACCCCCGTCAGGGCTATGTGGACAACAATGTTTTCTACCATCCTGAACTGCTGTTTCAGTTTCCAACGCCTGCGAATTGGTCGGTCTCCAACATGCCCAGTCAGGTGCAGATGGTACCACAGGATGGAAAAGCCTTGTTGTTATTTACACTTTCCGGCGAATCCACGCTGCAACAGGCGGCTAGTAAAGATGCGGAACAATATCAACTGACCCCTGTCACCTCTAAATCAACCTCCGTCAATGGTTTATCGGCTTTAGAGGTTTCGTCCGAGCAGGTCAACGCACAGGATCCGACCCAAAATCTAAGTGTACTCTCGTATTACATTAGTTATGACAACAAAATTTATGTTTTCCATGGGGTTGCTTTGAAAACAGATTTTGATCCCTACCAAACCATTTTCCTCAATTCAATGCGCCAATTCCGCCGGCTGACCGACCGCAGGAAGATTGATGTCAAACCGGAACACCTGGCCGTCCGGACCGTAAGCAGGACGAATTCGCTGCGTAATATTTTAACCCAATACGGCATCGAAAGCAAAAGACTGGAGGAAATTGCTATCTTAAACTCGATGGAACTTGATGAAGAAGTTCCAGCCGGAACCCTGATCAAAACGGTAACCAAATAATCCGTTGGGTTTGCCGGAGTAAAAAATGTAAAAACCAATTACCTCGTATGCAATTTTCATCGCTGTTCAGGAAGAAGCATCTGCAATCCCTGCAGGAGCAAAGCCATTCCAGTACCATGAACAAAACCTTAACGGTTTGGGATTTAACGGCTTTTGGTATTGCCGCGATCATCGGTGCCGGCATCTTCGCCACCATTGGAAATGCCGCTGCTAGCGGTGGACCCGCTATTTCGTTGCTTTTTATATTTACCGGGGTAGCTTGCGGTTTTTCGGCGTTGTGCTATGCCCAGTTTGCCTCTTCGGTGCCTACCTCCGGTAGTGCCTATACCTACGCATACGTCAGTTTTGGAGAAATCATTGCCTGGATCATTGGTTGGGACTTGCTGTTGGAATATGCCATAGGCAACATCGCTGTGGCCATATCCTGGTCAGACTATTTTACGGGGTTCCTGCAGGGCTTCGGCTGGCACATGCCAAGCTATCTGACGATGGATTTTTTGAGTGCCTGGCGTGGATTCCAGGAAGCTTCATCCTCTTTGGCCACCGGACAACCCCTCGACGCGCTGTCCGATGGGCTGCAACAGGCCTATCATGCTTGGCAGGATGCTCCCGTGCTGGGTGGATTGCACATGATTTTCGATCTGCCTGCCCTCATCATCGTCGTGTTGATTACTTATCTGGTTTACATCGGGATCCGTGAAAGCCGGACAGCCAGTAACCTTTTAGTGGGCTTGAAACTGGTGGTCATCATTACGGTTATTTTGATTGGCGCCTTTTACATTAAACCATCCAACTGGAGTCCTTTTGCGCCCAACGGTTTTGGCGGTGTGATGAAAGGAGTCGCTGCCGTATTTTTTGCCTACATCGGATTTGATGCCATTTCGACCACGACCGAAGAATGTAAAGATCCCAAGCGTGATTTACCCAGGGCGATCTTTGCTGCATTGATCATCTGTACGGTTTTGTACATCCTGGTGGCGTTAACGTTGACTGGAATGGTCCCATTTACCGAGCTGGCGGTTGGTGACCCGTTGGCCTATGTCTTCAAGCAAGTGGGACTGGATTGGATCAGTGGTATTGTGGCTTTTTCAGCGTTGGTGGCGATGGCCAGTGTGTTGCTCGTATTTCAAATGGGTCAGCCTCGGATCTGGATGAGTATGAGTCGTGATGGTTTGTTGCCTTCGCGATTTGCCAGGATCCATCCAAAATTTAAAACCCCTTCTTTTGCCACCATTGTGACTGGAATACTGGTTGCTGTTCCGGCTTTATTCATGAATTTACAGGAGGTTACCGATCTTACCAGTATCGGGACCTTGTTTGCATTTGTGATCGTCTGTGCCGGAGTATTGCTGGTTCCTGCGCCAGAAGATGGCTTTAAAGTGCCATATTACAGCGGTAGGTACATTCTTCCGATCATTCTGTTGATCGTGTTTTTTGCCATGCGCGGAGATGGCCAGGGATGGCATAACTTTTGGAACCCCCAGGAAGGCAGTTTCCTCAGTTGGGAAATATTTAAGCATAAAATTCCTTACCTGATATTTGGTCTGATTGGATTGGGTATAACGGTATTGACCATCTGGAAGCAACTTTCCATCATTCCTGTTCTCGGGTTGCTGAGTTGTTTATATCTGATGTCGGAACTGGGTTATACCAATTGGCTGCGATTCCTGATCTGGTTGATCATTGGACTGACCATTTATTCCATTTACAGCTACCGTCATAGCAAGTGGAATCCGGTACAGGAATGACGATCATTCATTTGGAATCATCTGGACGCTGATATTACTCCGTAAAGAAATAGGCACTCCAACCGTTTGCCGGAACATCCACCGTTAATTCAACGGAATAATCGCGAGCAAGCATCCGTTTACCTAATGGGGAATGGTCAGAGTAACAATGGGTACTTTGGGACAAGCCAGAATAGTAAAGGGGAACCCTGATGGTTTTTTTTACATCCCGGGGCAGAGGGTTGTAAACAAGCAAGGCCGCTTTTTCCTTGGCATTCGGTTCGACCATCAGCCAGTAGTCAATATCCCGGTCATCAGCACGCCGGAGATGGATCAAATCTCCCTCAAGGACATCCCGGTGTCGTTTGAACCAGGACACCTGGCCGGCAACCATCGACTTTGTTTCCGGCGAGTCAAAAAGTCTGGGCCCCCGGTAACAAGCCTGCACCCCCGCACCCAGATTGGAGATCATCATCTGCTCATAATGATCCAGGTGGTCCGCCAGAGGTTCAATGGTGGCAGCGGCGCCTCCGCCCTGGTATTCCGTCAGCGGAACAAACATCCAGCCCATGGTTGACCCTTTGGTCCAGGTACCATCGTAGATGTTCTGCCGCGTGTGGATGACCTGCTGCGCCCGGGGAAGGCTCCAGTTCACTTCCCGGTAACCCATCCCGCATTTATTGCCACCGCTTAAAAAGTAGTAATCCGGAATATTTAGATAAATGCCCTGTGAGCGGCACCATTTGTAGAAATTCGCAATGGTCTCGTATTGGTTCCACCGGGAATCCAGGTAACCATGATGTCCCGGATGACTGGATGCCAGACACGGGTCTCCGGGATACGATCCGTCATGCTCCAATAAGGTGAAACCCGATTGTGAATAAAATTGATACAACTTGTTAAAGTAGTCCTGACCCCAACGGCTTTCCAGGCAGGGAGAATGACCGAAAACCGGTGTTTGACCTTCCGGTAACTGAACATCATCTTCCGGGCCAATGCTGCGACTGGCCAAAAGCGAGTAGCCGCCGATCTCCAGTCTTTTCGTCCGGGCATAATCCGCATACATCCGCATGCTGTCGAGGTAATCCGGATCGGTGTTCTCAATATTGAATCCACTTCCGAAAGAAAGGATCACCATCTCAAATCCAACTTCGGCACATTGATCAATGGCCAACTTTACCTGTGGCCAATCGGCAAACCGGACATGCATCATGAGGGGATTCTCGGTTGTCCATGGCGCAATGGTTCGGTACATACGTCGTTGTGCCAAGCCATTGCGTTCGCGATCATAGCTGTCAAAGGGCAAGACATAGGTCCGGAAAGAAGTGAAGGTGTCGCCCGATGCAATGTATTGGGCCGGTCCGATTTCCGGAGAAACCCGGAGAAAACAACGGTTCTGGCGCTCATAGTTAACTTGGGAACGGTAAAGTGAATCGATATCCCAGTGCACAACGTGGTCGTTGGCGTCGTCTGCCATCATCCCCCCAAATGAAAAATCAGTCTCTACATGCACATTGGGGTGGGGCGTCAGGTACGCCCGGTTGTCTACCCGGGAGCCGTATTCTACCAATGCCAGCATTTCACTGGTAAACTGATCAAGCAGGATTGAGTCCCGGCTGTGATTGATAATCTGGATCCACTTACTTAAGACCGGTATTCCATCGTATAGTTCATAGTGGACGACCACCTCAAATCCAAGGGAATCATTGACCGGGGCATAGGTCATCTGCAAGTGTTTGCCCGGGGGCGGCCAATGAACCCACCGGCTGTGATGTCTGATTTGCTTCCAGGCCATGGATGGTTGAATCGGCCCTGATGATATGTCAACAAGTTCAAACTGATCCTGCCAGGGCTCGAGATCATCCAACCAGCTGGTTCGCAGGTAAGCATAATCGGGCTGTCCCTTCAGGCCTCCGATCGCGTAAGACTTCCCTTCAATGCGTACCTGAGCTTCCGGGTAGATACCCCGTAAGAAGGCGGTAGAACCGGATAATTCATCCAGGGCGATGGTAGCTGCCGTCTTCCCGGTGTAAAATTCACGGCGGATGAGGCCATTTGATAATACCACGGTATTAGGCAGGGAAGAATCCCGGTAAATACCGGCCTTAAACGGAAAAGGATCAAGCAGCCAGTCGGTTTGGGCTGCTGATATTGGTTCGACAGGTAAATGACTTGGCATGATGGTCACGGACTGTCCGAACGCAATAACCGCCGTAGCCAAAAACGGAATAATCAGGATTCTATTCATACACCATAGCCACTCCGGAGCCGTCAGATTTTAAAACTTCATTTCCCAACCTTCTCGATAGGTTCTGGTGACAAATTGATTGGCTTCATCGTAGTTGGTGATCTGCATCTTATTACCATCCCACAAGAGCTTCTTACGCCCTTCGAACTGCATGCGCCCATTGTCACCGGTGGTTCCTGCCTGGTAACTACGGATGGCCAGATTACCCATGATCACGGTTTCGGTCAGGGGGCCTGAATAGTCGAAAGAGGAGGTTAGTGCCCGGTGCTCCTTGGAGTCAAATCCGGCTTTGACGGCATCGGTCCAGGAAACTTGGTGCCCGTATTCCGGCAACTTCTCATTGGGGTTATCCGTGTGGTAATCTTCCGGCATCTTGATTTTTTCACCGGAATTGAGGTAGACCTGGGGATCAAGACCGTAGACGCCACAGGTCATAATTCCTTTTTCGCCGATCATCATCACCCCATTGCCATTCCCTTTTTCACCTAAATAATCATCGGCCGGAATCAATTCAGGATGGAAAGGCCGTATCCCTCCGTCCGACCAGATCATGGTCATTTCGGTGTCGTTCTTGGCGGTAGCCGGGAAGGAAACCTGTACGTGGGATGAAGGAGGACATCCTTCCGGAATGTATTCGGGAACCCAATCCTGTTTAAATACCTGACCGACACTGCATTCGACTTCCGTCGGGTAGCCTAGCCCAAGCACGCGGAATGGAGGGTCAATCAAATGGCAACCCATGTCTCCGAGTGCGCCGGTGCCAAAATTCCACCAGCCGCGCCACTTGAATGGGTGGAACAAAGGATTGTAATCAACGTATTCGGCGGGGCCGATAAATAAGTTCCAATCTTCGGCCGTAATTTGTGCCGGGCGTTCCGGTTTATCCGTAGGGAAGGGGATGCCTTGAGGCCATACCGGACGGTTGGTCCAAACATATACTTTGGATACCTTGCCGATCATCCCTTTATCAAACCATTCCATCATCTGCACCTGGCCAGGATTGGAAGCTCCCTGATTACCCATCTGGGAGACGATCTTGTATTTCCGTGCGGCCTCCGTTAACATCCGCGCTTCCTTGATGTTATGCGTAAGTGGTTTTTGTACGTAAACGGCTACCCCATGTTGCATGGCGGTAAGGGCCGCAATCCCATGCACATGATCCGGGGTGGATATGGTGACCGCATCAATGTCTGTGCGTTCATCGAACATCTTCCGGAAATCGTTGTAGCGTACCGCATCCGGCCATTTTTCCAGGGCCGCTTTACACTGGTTGGTATCGATGTCACACAGGGCCACTACATTTTCCGCACCGTTGTTGTAGGCATTCCGTATATCTGACCATCCTTTGCCTCCGGCACCGATGGCGGCGAGGTTAAGTTTGTCACTGGGCGCTTTAAATCCTTTTCCGCCCAATACGTGGCGGGGTACGATCATGAAGCCGGCAGAAGCCATGGAAGAGGCCTTGATGAAATCCCGGCGGTTGATGTTTTTCTTTTGCATGATGGAAATACTTTCTTTTTTCAATAGGATCTAAAGTTATCCTTTGAAGCAATATTCACCAAATGCAAAAATGATTGTTACGTTTTATTAACGGTTTGCAGTCATTTGGATGACGATGGGTCGGTTAGGATATCAATTGGTCACCAGGGCATTGATGCTGTAACCCAGTTGGTTACCGACGGAGTTGTTTTTGATCTCTATTTTCAATTCTTTATTTGAGTTCAACGTAAAGATCTGGTTGTCATCGCTTTGTTCCAGGATCCGTACCATAGAAGGATTGCTGTTCCAGTTGCTTCCGAATCGCTCATAGACCGAAATCGTACCTTTTGCCCGTCCGGATTTTCTGCGGACAATGATCTTGGTTTTTGAATTACAGGAAGGGTAGGTATAGACGGTATTCTTGCCTTGCCCGAACAGATTGCCCTCGATCAAATGCCGTTCTTTCATCAGGCTCACGCCTACTTCATAGATCTTGTAATGGAATCGCATGTCTGTTTTGCCTGGATCTCTGGGTTGCCCATAATTACCGGGTTTAAAAATGATCATTTCAACCTTTTTGCCTTGCGCATCATTGACCATCTGGGATCTTAACCCACCGCCGGCAACGGAATATCCGTAACTGACGACCTCTTGCTCGTTTTTGGTTATGCCGAAATTCGTGAAAGCGTTGCCTGAAATGATTTCCCATTCAATCTTTACCCGAGCGGTTGTCGGATAGATCACCTTTTCAAATCGGTCTGTTATGGTCTCCAGTCCCGCCAGGATAGGAACCGGGCATGTTTGACCGATGGATTGGACAGATCGAAATAACAGAAAATGGATAACCAATGTACCGGATAAAGCGTATTTAAACATGCCTAATTTTTTCCCAAATTTCGATGATCACAACCTGAGGTAACATCATCCTTTATGGTGATTATTTCCAGGGCAAAAAGATAAATCTGTCAGGCTGGTCCTGGTTTGGATCAAGGAAAATGGAAAAAGTGATGGAAATGCCTGAACTTTATAAAGGTTGCGGCTGGCAAAGATGGCCAAGAATGGATCAAAATTGATGTTTGGAGCAGCCATCTCCCGGGTGATTTTCTGCTTGATTCTTCTTTGCTCTACGATCTCTGGCGTCTATCATTTTGATCAATAACTTCAAAAATCGATATAACATGATAACTGTACATGACACCTTCGTATGTAAGCCCGGTATGGCCTCCAAGTTGGCTAAAAAGCTCAAGGAGGGGACCGCAGGATTACCGGAATTCACCCAGATACTCACCGATGCAACCGGGCAATTTAACCGGGTTGTTATGGTCAGTGAATACGAAAGCCTGAGTGCGTATGAAAAAAGTTTCGATAGATACCGTCATCAATCCGATGAGATCAAGAAAATGACCGAAGCCATGGCGGGCTATCAGGACATGTACCTGACCGGAACCCGGGAAATTTTCCAGGTCTGGTAGGGCAAACGCGCGCATCATCCAGATGATTACTCCCAAACCTGCACCGTCTATTTGGCCTCAAGGCCGGACCGTGCAGGTTATTGAGAGTAAATGGTGGCTTCGACTAATCGGTGACACGCGGTATTTACCGGTGTCTTTCGATTCTGAATTTAATTTCCTGATAGGGGTCTTTGATCTGAATGGATTGCAATGGTCCGGAAGGACTGTCCAGATCGGTAATCGTAATGACCGATACGGGTGGAAAAAAGTTGTGGGATTGCCAGTAGGCCTGGATTTGGGATACATTAATCTCAATCTTTTCTCCAGCTACTGTGGTGAAGCTTTCTATCATCTCTAGGCGTTTTTGAAGTTAGAATTTAACCCGGGGAGGGAACAGGTTCTCTTTGGCA
>JAGQXC010000276.1 GCA_020436785.1 Saprospiraceae bacterium
AACCTAATAGTCTGTTATTAAATTGAAAATCAAATATTTATATTAACAATTTTTGTTAATAACTTTTACTTTTCCAAATCTTCAATTTTAATCGTAAAACTTATCCACAAACTCACAGGAGTAATAATAATAGGGTTTTCCCTAAATTTTAAATCAGGTGTTTATTATCACTAGTTAATGTGTATAACTTAGCCGGTAAAGAAAAAATTATGCGGTATCCGAAGTCGGTCCACTATTGGTTGCTGGCGGGAATGATAATGATATTCTTTCAGGTCGTCTTAGGCGGCATCACTCGCTTGACAGGTTCCGGTTTGTCGATTACCAAATGGGATATTGTGACTGGAACTATGCCACCGCTGAATGCACAACAATGGCAAGATGCTTTTGATCTTTACCGGGCAACACCCCAATACCAAAAAATTAATCAGGGGATGGAGATGGCCCAATTCAAGTTTATCTTCTTTTGGGAATATTTTCACCGTTTATGGGCCAGGTTGATGGGTTTTGTTTTTCTTATTCCATTGTTTTTTTTCATACTCCGGGGATATCTGGACCGGCCATTGATCCTGCGTCTAATTGGTGTGTTTCTGCTTGCTGCGCTCGTGGCGGGCTTTGGCTGGATCATGGTAGCCAGTGGTCTGATTGATCGTCCCTGGGTGAATGCATACAACTTGACCATTCATCTCAATCTGGCCTTGATCCTGTTTGGGTATTTATCCTGGACTTACTGGTGGGTGGCTCACCAAGGTGATCGGTCTTACCAGATCCATTCTACGCATTCAAAATGGTTATCCGGGATGTTAATACTTCTGGGAGTACAGCTGATTCTTGGAGGAATGATGTCGGGAATGAAAGCAGGTTTGTTGTATCCGACCTGGCCTGATATGCATGGTTCTTTTATTCCGCCGGTTCTTTTAAACGGAAATAACTGGAAATGGAGTCACTTCACACAATACGATGATCATGACTTTATGGGCAGTCTGGTCCAATGGAGTCACCGCATGGTGGCTTATCTGCTTTTTCTGGCTTATTTCATTTTTTGGCTACGGGTGGGAAAGCAAATAGTGCGTATGGGTCCGGACTTGCTAAGGACTGCCCTAGTTCTCCTGGTGCAAGTAACTTTAGGAATCCTGACTGTATTAAACTCAGTGGGGCATATTCCATTGTGGCTGGGTGTATCGCATCAGGGTGTCGCGTTGTTGTTGTTGATATCCCTGTTACATAATAGGTTTAGGTTGCGACCGGATAATTAGCTTTAATAGGTATATTTGGCAGGAAACGTCTGACATGGAATATCCGGTTATTGAGGAAGGCCAATTTCGTTACATTGAAACGGGGTCAGGTGAAAAGCCCCTAATGTTGTTGCATGGATTGCTTGGGGCATTAAGCAATTTTCAGGGTATCATTGATTTTTTTGGTCCCAAAATGAACGTCGTTGTTCCCTTGTTGCCCATTTTTGAATTGCCTCTGCGTAAGGATGCGTTATCCTGGTTGGTTCAATACGTCAATGCCTTTGTTATGCATAAAGGCTATGATAAGGTTCACGTATTGGGGAATTCACTGGGTGGTCACATTGCATTATTGTTTGCGCTTGAGAATCCGGAACAGATCGCTTCGATTATTCTGACCGGTAGTTCGGGATTGTTTGAAAATGCGATGGGGACAAGTTTTCCTCAGCGGAAAAATTATGAGTACATCAAAAAGAAAGCAGAAGATACTTTTTTTGATCCAAAGACAGCTACCAAAGAACTTGTGGATGAAATATTTGAGATCGTAAGCGACCGAAACCGGGCACTCCGGGTAATCATGACGGCAAAGTCTGCCATCCGGCATAATCTCGGAGAGAACTTGCATCAGGTAAAGGCGCCAACATTATTAATTTGGGGTCAACAGGATAAAGTGACTCCACCCTTTGTCGGTGAGAAATTTAATGAACTGATTGATACTTCCAAATTATATTTCCTGGATAAATGCGGTCACGCACCCATGATGGAGCAACCAGAAAAATTCAATGAAATTCTGGAGCAGTTTTTAACTGAAATAGAGTGACTTGTATTTATATGCTATTCTATAGTTATATCTAACTACCTGTTTTCTGTGTTATTAGTACAAAAAAAAGGTTGCCCGAACTACGAACAACCTTTTTTACCAGGCCAGTGAGTAGATGTTACGGCTTAATCACCTTTGCCCGTTTAGCTCGCTGCATCGGGTTTTCACCCTGGGGGAATTGTCGTTTGAATACTTCGAAACGCGTTTCCGGAGCTTGGGGCGGATAATTGTTGTTGCTGGTATCGGTGTCTGCGGTTTCCAGGAATGGATCCAGAGTAATTTTCGCAATTTCTTTTTCGGTACGGATGACTTTGGAAACTTCATTATCCGGTTGTTTTAACCAGATTTCTGCAGGATAACGTAGTACTTCTGAAGATCCATCGGTATACTCGATTTGAATGATGACCGGCATGATCAATCCTCCAATTTTTTGGAAGGTCACTTCGTAAAAATTGTCTTTACTGTTCATGAGCTCCTTCTCATCGTCTGACATTCCACTGGTCTTCCGTTGGTAAGCGTCCATATCCAGGTTGGTAACTTCATTTGGATCATAGGTCGAATAGAAGTCACGAATGGTTGTATCGATGTCCGCATAATATTGCTTGATCGTTTCCTGATTTCGGATCTCACTTATGTTTTTAGGACGGTTCGCTTCCGCTTGTTGGGCATTTTGGCTAGCCAACATGGGATCAGACGGATTAACGTTTCCTTTGCGAACCGACTTGATGGCCATATCACAATGATCGGTACTATAGAACCATCCACGCCAGAACCAATCCAAATCGACCGAGGAAGCATCTTCCATGGTACGGAAGAAATCAGCCGGGGTAGGTGATTTGAATTTCCAGCGATTGGCATAGGTCTTAAATGCAAAATCAAAGAGTTCGCGTCCCATGATGGTCTCCCTTAAAATATTCAATCCGGTGGCGGGTTTAGCATAGGCATTGGAACCGAAGTTGTACAATGATTCAGAGTTAGACATGATCGGCGTCAGGTATTTCTTATCGCTGGCCATATAATCGGTAATCATGTTGGCCGGACCTCTCCGGGCGGGATAATTTTTCTCCCACTGTACTTCCGTCAAATATTGTACGAAGGTGTTGATGCCCTCATCCATCCAGGTCCATTGTCTTTCATCGGAATTGACAATCATTGGGAACCAATTGTGACCGATTTCGTGGATGATGACACCGATGTGTCCATATTTAGCGCGTTCGCTATAAGTCCCATCATCTTCGCACCGTCCGTTATTAAAGGCAATCATCGGATATTCCATACCCATACTGCCATCAACTGACCAGGCGGTAGGATAAGGGTAATCAAACGTGTAGTGTGAATACCATTTGATGGTATGTGCGACAGCTTTGGTGGAGAACTTGCTCCAGAGACAATATCCTTCCCGGACGTACATGGATTGAGCCATTACCACCCGGCCGTCGCTCATTTTAACACCCATTGCGTCCCAGATAAATTTTCGCGAGGTGGCGAAGGCAAAGTCACGGACGTTATCAGCGGTGAATGTCCAGGTTTTTTTCTGACCGGATTTTGATTTTTCTTTTTCCAGGGCTTCGTCCAGGTTCGATATCATAACCGGTTGTTCAAATTCACGGTGAGCCTGATCCCAACGGTTGATTTGTTCTTTACTAAGGACAGATTTCGCATTTTGCAGTGTACCGGTAGCACCGATCAAGTGATCGGCCGGTACGGTAATGTTGACTTTAAAATTGCCAAAGGTGAGGGTAAATTCGCCCCGACCCAGAAATTGCTTATTCTGCCATCCGGTAACATCGTTGTAGACACACATGCGGGGATAAAATTGAGCGATACAGTAAACGTTATTGCCGTCGGTAAAATGTTCAAAGCCTGAGCGGCCACCGATTTCACGGGTATTGTTGATGTTATACCACCATTTAACCTTAAAGCTGTAGGTCTCACCCGGTTTTAACGGCATGGGAATGTCTACGCGCATCATGGTGTTGTTAATGGTGTATGGCAATGGTTTGTCCATATTATCCCGGACGTATTCAATTTTAAACCCACCATCAAAATCTGGCTCCATGCGGTCTAGCTGGCTGGTTGACATGCGATCAGATAATTGTGAAGGGGAAATCTTGTAGGTATCCGAAGTTTTAGCCCGTACGTTTTGATCCAGTTGAAGCCAGAGATATTCGAGGGCATCGGGAGAGTTATTGTGGTAAGTGATGACTTCATCGCCACTGATCCGCTGGTTATCGTCATCCAATTCTACATTGATGGCATAATCTGCTTGCTGCTGCCAGTACTGAGGGCCGGGAGCACCGGAGGCAGTCCGATAGCCATTTGGAGTAGGGAGTTCCGTGTCCAATTGCCGGAAAGGATCCCTGGTTACATTTTCCTGGGCGGTTAACCATACGCAGGATAGCAGTGCTAAAGCAAAGACTGCAAGTTTTCTCATCATTGTTCTATTTTTCTGATGGTTAATAAAAGTGTACTGAAAATGACTAACCCATTTTGAAAACTTCAAAATGGGCATGAAA